>CAZGEP010000105.1:0-17527 GCA_964524955.1 uncultured Planctomycetota bacterium
AAGTTGTTGTCGCCATGAAGTTTTGGGCCCAAATTACCGATCGGTTCAGAGAGGCTCTGCTGAAAAAGAATACGAAAGAGCTTTCAGAATTGCTTAATATGAATTTCGATCGGAGGCGTACTTTGTACAAACTCAGCCAACGGGATATTGATATGGTTGAAGGCGCCCGTGCTGCAGGGGCAAGTGCAAAATATACCGGTTCAGGCGGAGCAGTTGTGGGAATATATAAAAATAATACCATGCTGTATGACTTGAGGAAAACTTTCGAACGCATCGGCAATATTGAACTCTTGACACCCGAGATTGTATGACCCTAAAGAATACAGCAGTGGGTCATCGTTAAAAGACAGAGACTTAAAAGAGGAAATGATCAATGATTAAAAAAGCTGTTATTCCTGCTGCCGGGTTTGGCACCCGACTGCTTCCCGCTTCCAAGTCACAACCCAAGGAAATGCTTCCCATCGTGGATACTCCCACGATACAGTATGTGGTGGAAGAAGCAGTGGATGCCGGCATTACGGATATACTGATGATTATCGGAAAGGGCAAGCGCGCTATTGAAGAACATTTTGACAGAAATTTTGAACTCGAAATGGAGCTGGAACAGAAAGGAAAGCTGGAGGAATTGGATAAAATCAAGCGCCTGTCCAGCTTAGCCAATATTTATTTCGTCTGGCAGAAGGAACTCAACGGTCTGGGTGACGCAATCATGTATGCGCGGGATCATGTGGCTAATGAACCCTTTGCCGTACTTTTGGGGGATACGCTGCTTTCTTCATCCCAGCCGGTGACCCGTCAGCTGATCGACGTATATAACAGCCGAAAGGGAACGACCGTGGTGCTGGAAGAAGTGCCAATGTCCAAAGTTCACCGGTATGGTGTTATTGACGGAGAGAACGAGGGAAAGGGAGTTTTTCGGATCAACAATCTTGTTGAAAAACCGGCCATCGAAGACGCACCCTCCAATCTGGCCATTGCCGGGAGATACGTCTTTACACCGGAAATCTTTTCCTTTCTGGAAAAGACACCCACGGGAAAGAACAATGAAATCCAATTGACCGATGCCATGCAGATGATGGTCCAGGAACACGATATGTACGGATTAAAGTTCGATGGAGTACGGTATGACATCGGAAACAAGCTGGATTTTCTCAAAACCAATGTTATTTTCGGACTGAACAGCCCGGATTCGGATATATCCGGTTCATTCAAAGAGTTTATCAAGGAAATTGCTTCAGACCTGTAATCGAGCTACCGAAATGACGGAGTCCCGGACAGGTCAGCGGATTTTTATTTTAGGAAAGGTGACCCATGACTGAATCCCAATTCATTGACAGAAAAATTATCAATACCATCAAAGTGCTTGCCATGGAAGGCGTCCAGAAGGCCAATTCCGGACATCCGGGAATGCCCATGGGGGCCGCGGCCATGGCCCATGCAGTCTGGAGCAGGTTTCTTCGCCATAATCCCGACGATCCGGACTGGATCAACCGGGACCGTTTTGTACTCTCTGCCGGACACGCATCCATGCTGCTGTATACCTTGCTGCATTTGAGCGGATATGATGTATCGCTGGACGATCTGAAATCATTCCGGCAGTTCGGCAGCAAAACACCGGGGCATCCGGAGTTCGGCCATACACCGGGCGTTGAGACCACTACCGGGGCGCTTGGGCAGGGGTTTTCCAACGGCGTGGGCATGGCCCTGGCGGAAAAGATGCTGGCAGAACGATTCAACACAGACGCATACACCATTATTGATAATCGGATCTTTGCCTTTGTCAGTGACGGGGACCTGATGGAAGGGGTGACAGCAGAAGCCGCGTCCATAGCCGGGCACCTGAAACTCGGTAATCTCGTATATCTATACGACGACAATCACATCACCATTGACGGTGGAACGGAGATTTCCTTTACCGAGAGTGTTGCCGACCGTTTTCAGGCATATGGCTGGCAGGTACTCACGGTAGATGGGCTGGATTACGACGCTGTTTGTGAAAAGGTTGAGCAGGCGTGTGCGGAAACACAACGCCCCAGCCTGATTATCTGTCGCACAACCATTGCCGACGGTTCTCCGAATATGGCTGGTACCAGTAAGGCGCATGGTTCACCCCTGGGGGATGAGGAAGTCGCTGCCACCAAAAAAGTCCTGGGATGGCCCGAAGAATCCTTTTATGTGCCTGAAGAAGTACGGGAGTATTTTTCCGCCAGAAAGAGCGAAAGGATCGCTGAATATGAATCCTGGAATGCATTATACCGTGAGTATGCAGCCAGCGAAAAAGACAAGTATGCGGAACTGGAGCGCGTTCAAAGTGGAAAGGTCTGCGAAGGACTTGACGATGTGTTGCCGGAGTTTGCAGTGGGAGAGGCTGTGGCGACACGTAGTTCCGGCGGAAAGATTCTGAACGCACTGGCATCCTGTATGCCGGAAATCGTGGGTGGTGCCGCAGATCTTGCTGCATCGACAAAGACCGATATTACAGACAGCTCGGATGTTACGGCCGACTCGTTCAGCGGGCGAAATATTCGTTTTGGTATTCGCGAACATGCAATGGGCAGTATCCTGAATGGAATGGCTCTCTACGGCGGTTTCATACCGTATGGCAGCACGTTTCTGGTCTTTGCAGATTATATGCGTCCGCCAATCCGGCTGGCTGCGATTATGGGATTGCGTGTTGTGTACATCTTTACCCATGACAGTATTTTTGTAGGAGAGGACGGCCCGACGCACCAGCCTGTGGAACAGATTACTGCATTGCGATGCATCCCGGGGCTGACGGTAATTCGCCCGGCAGATGCGGTTGAGGCAGGGCAGGCCTGGCTGGCCGCACTTCATAATACACAGGGACCGACAGCCATTATGCTGACACGACAAAATGTACCGACCCTGGATCGAAATGAGAATGTATCCGCTGAGGCCTGCAAGAAAGGTGCATATACACTGAAAGCCTGTGCAAGCGGCAAGCCGGAATTGGTTCTTCTTGCCAGCGGTTCGGAAGTTGAAGTTGCACTGGGTGCGGCAAATGTTCTGGCGGGAAAGGGCCGTGAGGTCAATGTGGTCAGTATGCCTTCCTGGGAATTGTTTGACGCTCAGGACGATGCCTATCGAGCCTCTGTGATTCCGGAAGGCGCACAAAAGGTTGTGGTTGAAGCATGTTCTTCACAGGGGTGGCACAAGTATGCAGGGCATGACGGACTGATGATCTGTATGGATGAATTTGGAAAATCCGGTCCATATAAGACGCTTGCAGAAAACTATGGGTTTACTACAGAAAAGGTTGTTGAACGGATTGAAAAGGCAGGTCTGTAATCCATAAATACCGCGTGAATACTGCGATGCAGTATGAATCATACCTGAAATATCAAATCCTCATCGGACGTACCGATGGGGATTTTTTATCTGACTAAATACGCAAAGACACTGCTTCCGGGAGCACCCCATGTTGCTTCCAGGGTAAAGCGGATAGCTTCGAGCTCACGGTTAACCGGCAGGCGAACCAGGCGCTGAATGTTTTCCGATATGGAGTGAATCGGGTGCCAGGAATTGTTGGTGTACCCTTCAAGCGTAAAGGTGCGGGGCAGAACGCTCGGAACATGAGTCAGCTGCTTTTCGGATCCCGGATGATGACTCATGATAATGTTCTGGTCCAGTGCGCTGTTTAGAACCAGCATCACTTCTTCCACCCGCTGGCTGGTAGCAAAGGTGTATTCAAGGATATCTCCTGCAGAACACTCCCAGCAGTTTGATGTATCTCCGACCGGTCGGTTGATCCCGTTTCGGACCGGTTCCGGATCGCCGGAAGAGGCACGCAACTGTGCCGTGCGTGATAATTCCGGTATCTCCTGTGCAAGCCACGGAATATAGCAGTCATCATAGATCAGTGTCTGCTGCAGTTCATGGATATGCTGCTGCCCGACATCTCTTGGCGAGATACCCTTTTCCAGTGTCATGGCCGCTGCTGTACCGGCCGCCTGTCCCATGCTGCAGCAGGTGCCCATCACCCGGGTTGAACTCATGGCCGCGTGTGTGCAGCTGGTGTTTCGTCCGGCAAACATCAGATTTACGATATTGGACGAATACAGACTCCGATAGGGAATGCCGTAGGGGGAGGGCGCATTGTGAAAGATGGTGGGCGGTGCGCCCAGCTTGACGGCCAGGAACCCGGCGGGATGATGGTCATCCATGGTCCAGCCGCCGTAGGCAACGCAGTCATCAAACCTGCCTTCTGCTTCCACGTCGTTCTGGTTGAGTATATAATCGCCTTCATACCTTCGGCTTTCCCGTTTGGCAGGAAGAAATTGTATCCAGTCCAATGCCCAGTTTTCCGCAGCCTTTTGGTTCTTGGGACAGCGGTTTTTTATGTGATCCCATACACCGTACGTAATTTTGAGCAGTTGATCCCGGATCGTTTCCGTATCATGAATACTGTCTTGATCACCGCCCAGTTCGATCCACCAGTATCCCATGTGCAGCCAGGAATGCTGTTCGGCTTTGCCGGGAAGTTCATCGCAGTTTTCGTAGCGATTGGCCCAGGTCGGTGGGGTAAAGGGCCGCGGTATCGGATATTCACGAGCCTGAAACAGGCAGGTCATGCCCATGGTCCGGTCATCGGCCTGTTCGGGAGCAATGCTTTCATTAAACTCTGAACGCGCTTCCCGTCCGCTTCGAAAGCGTGCGTCGACCAGCGGAGCGAGAATGCTGTCACCGGAACAGTCCGCATATATCCCGGCACATACAGTATGACGGGTCTGTGTCGTGGTCTGCCATCCGGTCACGGAATGGATTTGGTTTTCTTTTGCGTCCGCCTCACAGCAGGAACAGTTCAGAAGGAGTGTGATGTTGGGTTCAAAATGAAGTTTTTCATACAGCAGTGTGTCCCAGACCGAGAAACTTTTGTCCGGGTTCCGAAAGAGGTTTTCAAGACGCAGTTCTTCGAGAATACCGGTTTCGCGCATATTGGGAATTCCATTGTTTCGGTCTGCTCCCTGGATATGGACTCGGCATTCACTGGACGCGTTTCCACCCAGAACCGGTCGGTCGTGCATGAGAATTACCTGCTGACCGTGGCGCGCTGCAGCCAGGGCAACACAGACTCCGGCCATACCACCGCCCACGACACACAGACCGGTTTTGTGTTGTATTGTTTTTGGTGCGTTCATTTATTGTTCCTGAAATAAAATTAATACTTTCTGCGAAAGAGTTTTACACGCATCCATTTTACACCCCATTGCCGGGCATTCCAGTTGTAAGCCATACGCAAATCAAAATGATAGACTCCCCTTGCCCAGCTTTTTCTCATGGCGGTGCCTGTGTCATCCACCTCCTTGTACCCGATACCTGGAATGAAGACCAGTGTCCCGTATGGGACTGCCCGGGGATCCGCAGCAACACCGTCCATGTTCCAGGCATTGTGCCCAATGGAAGTCCGGCCGTCAGCAAAACGACCGCAGGACCTGAAATCCGGTGTATACGCAGTCACTTTGGCCAGAATGGTTTTCCAGAATGTGTAGTTCTTGTTCAGCGGGGCAGTCTTTTTAACGATCAGTGTTACATCGGATTCCGGCAGCATTAATGGTTTGACCGGGATATCAAATGCCACAGGATGGATGTCAAAATGCACAAGACTGTCTCTGGCACTCGTCTGGAAGGAGAAAAACCCCAAAAAAAAAGAGATGATGCAGAAGAGAATAATAATACCATATTCGGAAAATAAATCCCGGATAATCCAGGAAATCCGGCTGGTTGCAATCTGCTTTAACACGTAAGTAACCTCGTTCGATTATCCATTCCAAGCTTATTTTATAAAGGAGCATGAAAAAGTAAAGCAGAACCTTTGGTAGCGGAACAGGCAAACGGATGGAATATTACGCATTTGATCAGATTTTAGTTGATTGTTACGTGAATATTTATTAAGATATCACCTTGATTTCAATACACAGGAGGAAACCCATCGCGTATGATACTTGATGAGATTGTTGAACGAAGAAGAGCTGCTGTTGAAGAATTAAAGACGTTTCGAACGCTGACAGAAATCCAGCGACAAATTGCCGACATGGAGCCCCCGCGTAACTTTTCCGAACAGGTTCATCAGGCGTCTGTCAATGTGATTTGCGAAGTCAAGAAAGCATCTCCTTCCAAAGGAGATATTCGTTTGGACGCGGATGTGCAGGATGTTGCCCGTGAATATACCCGGGCTGGAGCAGCCGCGATTTCCTGTTTGACCGAACCGGAGTATTTTAAAGGGCGGGACGAATACATCGAAATGATCAAACAGGCATGTTCGCTCCCTGTACTTCGCAAAGACTTTATTGTGGACCCGTATCAGGTGTATGAGTCGCGGTTGCTTGGTGCGGATGCTGTTCTGCTGATCGTTCATATCCTTTGCCGGGGAGAACTCGCAGACATGTTAAGCCTCTGCAGGGAGCTTTCGATGAGTGCCTTTGTTGAGACACACAGTGAAGAGGAAATTGATACTGCATTGGACGTTGGCGCAAGCATTATCGGAATCAATAACCGGGATCTTACATCGCTTAAAATTGATCTCAACACGACCTTCCGCCTGCTGCCCCGAATTCCTGAAGACCGGACCGTGATTGTGGAAAGTGGTATTACCGAACCGCAGCAGGTCCGGCGGCTGGTTCGTGCAGGTGCCAGAAATTTTCTTGTCGGTACTGCGCTCATGGCAAACCAGAACATCGAAACCGCATTTCAAGTGCTTTTTGGTAGCTATTCAGGAGAAACGGCATGCCCCTTTTAGATGTTTCGGATATTCAAGCATATTTCAAGACGGCTGATGGCCTCGCACGTGCTGTGGACGGAGTCTCCTTTTCCATTGACAAGGGCAATACGCTCGCGCTGGTAGGCGAGTCCGGGTGCGGCAAATCCACCATTGCACTGGCTATTATGAATCTTCTGCCCAAACCGGCCGGAGTCATTCACGGCGGAAAGATCCTCTTTGACGGAAAAGACCTGACAACGCTTCATGAACGAGATATGCGGGATATTCGCGGAAACCGCATTGCTATGATATTTCAGGAACCTATGACATCCCTGAATCCGGTCATCACCGTGGGAGAGCAGGTTGCGGAAGCTGTACGCCTACACCAGGGCAAGAGCCGATCCGAGGCGCGGGATGTGTGTGTGGATATGTTTACCCGTGTGGGCATTCCTGATCCCGGACAGCGCTACGGCGAATATCCGCATCAGCTGTCCGGCGGAATGAAACAGCGTGTAATGATTGCCATGGCGCTCTGCTGCAAGCCTGACCTGCTGATTGCGGATGAACCAACCACTGCCCTGGATGTTACTATCCAGGCGCAGATACTTGAATTGATTCGGGACCTGCAGGACGAGATGGGCATGGCCCTGATTCTGATTACTCATGACCTGGGAATTGTATCTGAAGTCGCCGAGAACGTCTGCGTCATGTATGGCGGTAAGATCGTAGAGAGTGCATCGCGGAAGGAGCTCTTTGAGCGGCCGCTCCATCCATATACTATCAAACTGCTGGAATCCCTGCCGTCCAAGAATAAGCGCGGGAAAGGGCTTTCCATTATCAAGGGAAATGTACCTCCGGCCACGCAGTTTCCGCCGGGATGCCGCTTTGCACCGCGGTGTCCGCTGGCCATGGACAAGTGTCGTGAACAGGTTCCGCAGGCAATTCAGGCAGCGGCAGAACATACAGCAGCCTGTTTTCTCTTTGAGGAATCACGGCAACGGCTGGCAAACGCGGCCAAGGAACCGTTGGCGGATCTCGGCGAGTCCTCGCAGAGCAGCGAGGAAATTATTACCGCGTCGAATCTGTGTGTTCATTTTCCCATACGCAAGGGACTCTTCAAGTCCGTTGCCGGGCATGTCAGGGCCGTAGACGGTCTGGACATTGAACTCCGACGGGGCCATACGCTCGCTCTGGTCGGAGAGTCAGGCTGCGGCAAGACTACTTCCGGTCTGTCAATACTCAATCTGGTCAAGCCGACCAACGGTTCCGTTCGCTTCAAGGAAAAGGAGATTGCGGGAATATCCAACAAAATGATGCGACCCCTGCGCAGGCAGATGCAGATTATTTTTCAGGATCCGTATTCGTCTCTGAATCCGCGAATGATGATCGGTGATATTATCGAAGAGGGTATGAAGGTCCACAATATTGGAGGCGATTCTGCTGAGCGCAAGAAAATCATTGCCCGAACGCTGGAGGAAGTCGGTCTGGACGGAAGTGCTGTGGACCGGTATCCACACGAATTTTCCGGCGGACAACGACAGCGTATCGGGATTGCCCGTGCCATTGTGCTGGACCCTGATTTTATTGTCTGCGACGAAGCCACCAGTTCGCTGGATGTCTCGGTTCAGGCACAGATACTGAACCTGCTCAAGAAACTTCAGATGGAGCGCAACATAGCGTACCTGTTTATAACGCATGATCTGAGTGTGGTGGAATATATGGCCGATTATGTGGCGGTTATGTATCTCGGACGGATCGTGGAATACGGAACCGTTTCCGAGGTATTCGAATCCACATCACATCCGTATACGCGCGCTCTGATCTCTGCGATACCCAGGGTGGAGAAGAGCGGTATCAAGAAAATCCGCCTGGAAGGCGACGTGCCGTCACCGGTCAATCCGCCGAACGGCTGTCATTTTCACCCGCGCTGTCCGGTCTACGCGGGAGCCATCCCGCCCATGAACGGAGACCAGTTTAAGAAAGAAGTGTGTGCTGCAGAGTATCCGGGTAAAACCCCTTTGGGGGGATCGCATTATGTTCGATGCTGCGGATGTGAAGGTCTGAATCCTGCGGACCAATAACCTGTTTTCTTCACGGAATTAAATTCCCTTATCCTGGCACATGTATTTTACAGGGGCCAGTTTCTGGCGTGCCTGCGTGCGCAGAACTTCAACTTCAATCGATTCCGGATCCCAGAAGTTCCGGATCCGCTCATCCATTGCCCGTGCTGTTTGAACGTAATCCGGATGAGTGCTGAGGTTGGTTGTTTCCAGATAATCTTGCGTTATATTGTAGAGTTCGGATTCTGCGGTGTGGTTGAGTATATATTTCAAATCTCCTTGGCGCAGAAAGCAGCGCGGATGATTCCATCCTTCGCCTTCAAACTCACAGAAGACGGATCCGTCGCCGGTGTAGGCGTCTGGATTTCCCTGGATCAGCGGCATCAGGGAGTGACCGTCCAGAGGCAAAATTTCGGGCAGGCGGGTCTGGGCAATTTCCAGAAAAGTGGGATAGAGATCCACCAGTGAGACCGGAGTTTCAATGGTCTGGTTCTGCGGAAAATGACCGGGCCAGCTGACCAGCATGGGAACACGGGCTGATGATTCACGGAGCGATGTCTTTCCGATGATTCCATGTTCGCCGCACATCTCTCCGTGATCGCTGAAATAGAAAACAATTGTATTGTCCGCGAGATCGGATGAATGAAGGTAGTCAAGTATCTTGCCGACCTGTTCGTCATATTCCTCAACCAGACCGTAGTACGCTTCACGCAGGCGCTTAAGGTCGTCCTCAGAATAGTCATTGGTGTGCAGGCCCTGGTAGGCACGGATGCTCTGATCGCATGTATCCAGATTCTCTCCGTACATGTTCTGCGGAGCAATTCCTTTGCCCTTGTAGGTGTCCCACAGATCCTTCCGTGAAGTAAACGGCGGATGCGGAAGCACGTGTCCGACGCACAACGCCCATGGAGCGGCGGCATCGGGATTCTCGGCTTTTTCCTGGAGGACATCCAGTGTACCGGATGTTACCCGAAAGTCATGCTGAAAGAAATACTGGCGTTCATCGCTGTCCGGACCCGACATGGAAATGTTATCCGGACCGCCGGATTTTATCACAGGTTGTGCCATGGTCCAGTCATGGGAGGTCCGGTATCCCCAGGAAAAGAACTGGTTGCCGAATTGATCACCTTCGAGAACCGGTCTGCGGTCAAATCCGTACATTTTCTGATATCCGTTAAAGTGCATTTTACCGCAAAGGATGGTCTCGTATCCCGCGTGCGAGAGTGCGTGGGCCCACGTGACCGTGGTCTCCGGCATGCCGCTGGTGTTGTTCCATGCACCGATACGGAAGGGATAAAGACCGGACATAAATGACTGGCGCGATGGTGAGCAGAGCGGGGAGTTGCAGTACGCATTGGTGAAATTTGTGGCAGACGCGGCCAGACGGTCCAGATTAGGGGTTTGGATCACCGGGTGTCCCATATAGCCGCTGTATTTCCAATGATGCTCATCGGAAAAAAGCATCAGAATATTCGGCCGGTCGTTGGCGTATTCTTTTTTCTCGAGTGTAATGGCATCTTCTAACTTTTTCATCAGATCTCCGGATTAAACAACAAGTGAAACAATGCAGAAGAGCGCTCAGGAAATCGTACGAGCAACTTCCAGCACAGTAATGTAGTTTTCTACAGGCATGTAATTGGTCAGGGAATTACCAGTGCCCAAAGCCCAGTACCCGTCATAAAAGCATTCCTCAATGTGTTTTTTCGTATACGCGCGAAGGTCGTCTTTGGATGCACGGCAGATAAAATCCACATCCAGTCCACCGAGCGGCGTGATGCGGTCTCCGTATTTTTTTTTGAACTCCTGTACCGGCATGATTACATCTTCAAAGGAATGCTTGGCATCAATGCCGCAGCCGATAATGTCCTCGTAGACCTCGGCCAGATTGCCGCAGGAATGAAGAATAAATGGCTTGTTCTGATTGTGCGCATGAGCAGCCATGCGGGTGTAAATGGGAAATACGTATTCACGGAGCTGGTCCGGGTGGAGAAACGTGGACGTCTTAAAACCAAGATCGTCTCCCTGGCGAAGGGCGCCGACCGCATCCATGCCTGCCAGTCGGTGGACCGCACTGGTATGAAGGCGGCCGATTTTCTCAAACATGCGACCGACAAGGTCCGGGTTGTCCGCAAGCTGGTATGAAAGCCCCATTACCCCCATCATCTTCGAAACCCATTCATAGGGACCGCCGCATACACCGCCGACAATTTTGACACCGTCCGGCAGCAGAGCGGCCACAGTTTCAAAAGGGGTGAAATTGATGGGCGCGGATTCGTCCGGCCATTGGTAAGTATCAACGTCTGCATCCGATTGGATAACTTTCTGAGATTCGCTGCCGTGTGATTCTGCACCTTTTTTTCGGTTGGGATCCAGCGGACAATTGAGCGGGATTTCCATGGGAATACAGTCATATCCCATGTTCAGCCAGAAGTCCATATAGATCTTCCAGTACTTCGGGTCGGAACGCGGCATTTTATCAAAATCGGTTTGCGTTCTGCGGGCAATAAAACCGCTGCTGGCAATATGTTCGTAAAAGGGAATATGGTCGGGTTTGCCCTCACGTGCGAGCACCTTGAGAAACTGGTTGAAATCCGGATTTTTTCTGAAGGTTTTCATGACAAATGATTTCTCCCTGGTTGCAATAGGATTGAAAATGACAATTATATAAAGAGGATGTTAAAATATCAATGAATTATTGCTCAGTGTTGTGAATCGGATCACCGGATGAAAAGCCGGATGTTTTTCTTTTCCCATTTTCTTGCCTGTTCATACTGCTGAAATTCTCTTTCTCTCTTTTTGTACTCGCGGGTGTGTATGCTTCCAGCTGAGCGCCGCTCAACCGTGTGCAGCATTTCGTGAAATACAATGTATTCCACGAAAAAAAGCGGTACTTGAGGCCGGTCGAGCAGGGGATGGATTCGGATTAGATTGTCGCGCTCCACAAAGCTGCCGAAACGGATGCTTCGTCGGTTCTTGCCTCGAGCTTGATTGCCCCAGGATATGTGAGAATCCACCCGCTCGTTGAAATATTCTGAATTGATTCGATTATAGATTTCCTTGAGATTGTAGCACCGGCCCTGATGACGCAGGCGGATGCAGCGGTTTTTCTTTTCCGATGGTTTGATTTTATGGGAATGCATTCGGATGTATTCCCGGATTTGCGGTGCAAGGCGGCCGGTCCGGATGTAGTCGGCCAGACTTCGGAGTATGTGCTCATCCGCGTCCAGGAACATATGGTGAAGGCGAAGGCGCAACGGAACAGTGGTTTTGCGGAAGGATATCATGGAGCGGGTGTTGTTCGTAATAATAACCTCCAGAGGACAGGCCACCAGACTGCGCAGACGATGCTGGAGACGATCGTTGGACTCCATTACGAACGGTCCCTGAAATATTTTCGTTTTTTCAGAATGGCAATAAGAACGATTCCGCAGAGAAAACCACCGATATGCGCCCACCAGGCGATTCCTGCAGCTGTACCATCTTCGGCATAGGCATACAGAATTTGCAGGACAAACCACGCCAGCAGGACAAACAGGGCGGGCAGTGTGGTAAAGAAAATGATGATAAAGACGGGCACCAGAGTGAGGATGCGTGCCCTAGGAAAGGCGAGCATGTATGCGCCAAGGATTCCGGAGACCGCGCCGCTGGCTCCGATACAGGGGATGACCGAATCATGGTTCATGGCAATGAACAGGATCCCCCCGGCAGTGCCACAGAGCAGATAGAAGATCAAGTACTTGACATGACCGATCCGGTCTTCAATGTTGTCTCCGAAGATCCACAGAAACCACATGTTGCTGATAATATGGAGCCAGCCGTCATGCATGAACATGGAGCCGTAAAAGGAAAGGAAAAGACGAATTATTCCCATCTCACGAGCTGCAGAAAGGTCTGTGTAGTTGCGTGGAATCATGCCGAAGGTTTCGATGATGCTTGCCGGACGGTGTGAGATGGCATAGGTAAATACAAAGAGAATGATGTTCGCAGCAATGATGGAAACCGTGACAATGGGAAATGTACCGGATGGGTTGTTGTCGCGAAGGGGTATCATGCAGGATTATCCTTCGATTCCGACAAAGGGAACAAAGATGACATCAAGCAGCGGAGTACGCACAAGGCGGCCTTGTTTTTTCTCATAGAGAAAAAGTTTTTGCCGGGCTTTGCCGATGGGGATGATCATACGGCCGTTTTCCGCAAGCTGATGTCCAAGGGCATCGGGAAGTTTTTTGGCTGCTGCTGTAACCATGATCCGATCAAACGGTGCTGCTTCGGGCCAGCCCAAGGCACCGTTTCCGGAACGAAAGTGAATAGTTGTAAAGCCCATGGATTTCAGCCGATTCTCTGCGGATTCGGCAAGCAAATCCACATATTCCACGGTAAAGACCGGATTCGCGAGTTTGGCGAGTATCGCGGTCTGATATCCGCATCCGGTTCCAATTTCCAGTACGCGGTGATGAGAATCCACTTGAAGCTGTTCGGTCATATAGCCCACAATATACGGTGCAGAAATGGTCTGGCCGTGACCAATAGCGATGGGATCCCTTTCGTATGCATCTTCTGTGTATTCCTGGGGGACAAAGAGATGACGCGGAATCTGTTCCATGGCGGCAAGAACCCGGGAATCGTGAACTCCTTCGCCCTGGACATGTCGCTGAATCATATACTTACGGCGCTCGGCATACAGAGTGTCGTCAGTCATTAGATGTACCTCAGGATCAGTTTGATAAAGCGGAGAGTGTCCCGAAACTTGTTGATGCTGCTGACCTCGTCCCTGTAAATCGTTTGGATAGGTACTTCCACGATTCGGAAACCGGCTCTTCCGGCCTGAATGATCATCTCAGATTCCATGTCATAGCGGGTGGTTGTGATGTTCAGCGCGGCAACGGTTTCCCTGCGCAGAAGCCGGAATCCGACCTGGCTGTCAGTAACGTGTGTGCGAGCGGCTGCAGAAACAAAGGCAGAGGTTACGCGGTTGGTCCAGTATCTGAGCCAGGGCATACCCCGTGTGTCATTCATCCGTGTGCCCAGTACAATGCCCGGATACGGTTTTCTGGCCGCCGCATGCAGAAAACCGGGAATATCCTCTGGTTCGTGTTGACCGTCACCGTCCAGACAGATAACCGCCCACACCGTGTCATCTGCAAAAATTTCTCGAAACCCGTTCAGCAGCGCAGCGCCTTTTCCCAGATTAACCTTGTGGCAAAGTACGCGGGCGCCGGCACTTCGGGCAGCCTCTGATGTATTGTCGCTCGATGCATCATCCACAACCAGCACTTCGTCTACGTGCTTTCGTGTTTGAGCTACAACATCAGCGATATACTTTTCTTCCTGAAACGCAGGGATTAGCGCAGTTGATTTCATTGCCTGTGGTTTTGATTGAATGATTTATCAAATTCAACTGAACAATACGCATCAACGCATCGTTATATGCTTGGCACCATTATACGCAATGCCTGAAAAGCTGTCAATTATAAACAAAAAGCATTGCATTCAAGCGAATTAAGAATAAAATGAACACATAATTTGAGGAGAATCCGGTATGGCGAATATAGATCCAAAAAACAAATCACATGATAACGAATCGAAAAGCAGGACGGCTGCCAATTACAGGCTGATTGCACTTGGTTTGCTCTTTGTGCTGCTTTGTATGAGCTTTGTTCACTTTAAATCCTGCATGCAAAGCCGTTTAGCTCCCAAAAAGACTGTTCGGGAGAGCGTACCCACCGGAGTTGAAATGCGTACAGATGCTGAATTTGAGAAATACAAACCCTCTATCGATTACGAAAGCTGGATGCGTATTACGGATGAGAGTATTTCCGAACAGGAACGCCTGCAAACACAAAATGCAGTTGAAAACCTGCTTGCCAATGAGTTTTATTCCCTTTCCATGAAGCAGATCAACCGGTCGGTCGTGACTTTTGATATTGATTCCCGTGTAATGGTTGAGGAAAACAAGTGGTTGGGTGAGCTTGTAGGAGTGGTCGGCAGAATTTGTTCTATTGAAAAAGTTAAAAAGGAACCGAAATTACCACGGGAGGCGGTACGATATATCTGTGAAATCGAAACCCCGGAAAAAAAACGGGTCAAGGTTCGAGCCGTAAATGTTGAGAACGGAATTATCGAAGGGGATATTATTGAAGCAGACGGAATCTGTATCAAGTTTGACAAAGAGCCGAAAGCCCTGGTGATCTTTTGTAAACGTGTCATGAGAGTAATGCCGCAGCCGCGGCCCTGGGATTACCCTTCAGAGAGATGGATTCAGTATGCAAATGCTTTCTTGAAGGAAAAGCCCTGGGATGTGCAGCCGGATAAAATCCTGAAAAGTCTGGACCATTATCAGAAAATCTTTGTTGCCGAGATTGAGAACTGGAAACCCCTGTGGGAAAATGTGTTTGACAGCAAACCATCGGAGTCCAAGGAGCTGGATCTGAAACACCAGCAGACCATTCTAAGCCATATGTTCCGCGTCAACAGCAGAGACCTGTTGTACAGAGGAAACCGGAATCCGGACTATACTGCCTTAAAGAAAAAACCGGATTCCAGCCGGGGAACCGTGCAGCGGGTTTTTGGATATCTCAAGCACATAAAGGTGCTGCTGATCGGTGACCCCATCGAAGGCCAACATAAAGTATTCAAAGGTACTATTCAGGATCTCAAAGGGAACACCTACCTGTTCAGAAGCATTTTATACCGTGCTGTGCCCACCAACGCACTTATGGAGACCGGCCGCATGCCGATGCCTCAACCCAAGAAAGGGGATGCCGTATTACTCAACGGCGTTTTTTACAAACGATCCTTTACAAAGCCGGAACCGGACCAAGACGAAGAATGGCTGCCCTTTCTTTTTGCCAAAGAAATATTTACCTTTGGCAACCAGGTGAACATATTTTCCGTTATTGATGAAGGCGGTGACCCGGACCGACAGTACCAGCCCGCAGCCGGAGAATCCTATACCGGCGGGTATTCGCCGGAAGAAGCTGCGCATAGCATAGAACTACTGCCGTATTCGTATTTTCTTTCCAAAGTGGAGTCCGTATCCCTGCAAGATCTGCAGGCCGGTGCTGCGGCCGAGGAAATGCCGTCTTTTGATGAAATGATGCGTTATCCTTCCAAATACAGAGACAAGCCTCTGAAAATTTACGGAAGGGTTCTGCGAACGGAACGGCTGCTGAATATGGACAGGAGAAACATTACTGGAGTGGATACCATTTACGGCGGTCAGCTCAGGGATATACAATACAATATCTATTCCTTCCGTCTGGTGGATGCGGACCAGGACTTTGAACAAGAAATGGTTACCATATACGGGTATCTGTACAAACGCTGGTCCTATGAGAGCCGGAGCGGTACGTACCGCTGGACCCCGCTGATCGTAGGCCGCTTGGGAACTGTCTTTGAGGAGAAGAAAGAGTCCATGCTGACGCCCTTTAATATCATCCTGGCGCTGTTGGTTCTTGGCGTCGGCACAATTTTGCTGATGACATCGAGAAAAGAAACCGCTAAAGCCAATGAACGGGTCAAGCACTTTAAAGCGCGTCGTCTTAAAGTCGCCCGGCCTAAATTTCAGAATGCTGTGCGTGAAATGAAAGAAAAAAACGAAGATTCCAACGAATCATCCGAATCAGAGGATTCAGGTGAATCTCCACAGACTGACAAAGATAAAGACAGAGAATGAATGGCAGGATATTACATATATAAACTGGTACTGCTGATTTGCAGAACATTTTCCAGAAAACAACTCTATAAAATCGCTGACGCCGCAGGATACATTACGTATCTCCTGGCTTCCCGGGGACCGCGAAGCTGCCGGAAGAACCTCCGTACCATTCTGGGCCCTGGACAGCCAAAGAGTCGAATCAACCGCCTGGCTATTGAGACCTACAAAAACTTCAGCCGGTTTATCGGCGATTTCTTTTCCTTCCCGGTCATGGAGCCGGATTACATTGAAAAAAACATATGTTTGAAGAATGGCAACGCCCTTCGCGAAGAATACAACAAGGGCAAAGGCGTGATCATTGTCTCAGCACACATGGCCAACTGGGAGATCGGTGGACATGTTTTCTCAACCATGGGATTCCCGATATATGCCGTAGCATTGGCACATGAAGAGCCCAGAGTCAATGACCTGTTTATCCAGATGCGAAAACAGATGGGAGTCAATGTTATTGATCTGAACGATTCCAAGGGCTTGCTCTATGAAAAACTTCGCCAGGGAAACATACTTGCGATCATCGGCGAGCGCATTTACACGTCTGAATTCGGCGTTGAAGTCTGTCTCTGTGGAAAACCCGTGATGATACCAACCGGTGCGTATCGCCTGTCTATTCGAACCGGCGCGCCCATTGTTCCTGTACTCGGATACAAGGATGAACAGGAACTCTTTCATATCGAAATTAATGATCCCATCCATCCCAGCGGCAGAAAGGGGCGAAAAGAGATCAAACGCATGGCTGATGAATGGGTTCAGGTATTTGAAAATAATCTCAAAGCCCATCCTGAACAGTGGTTCACCTTTTTTTCATTCTGGGATGTACAGGCTCCACCAGAGAGTTGAAATGGATGGGAATTTAAAGAGGGGGGATTATTGATTTGAACAGAACAAAGCAAATATTTCCTGATACCATCCCAGCACTACACCGTCAGGAATCTTGATCTGGGCAGGACATTCTCTGTATTGTTAATTACCATAATATATTTATCATCAGTCAGTTGTAAAGAAAAAAAATATTGGTCTTGATTTTTTTTACAC
>CAZGEP010000106.1:0-17476 GCA_964524955.1 uncultured Planctomycetota bacterium
CTTTTCAAAGTCAGGCATAAGAACAAAATGCGCCCAGTTCTCGATTTCCAGCCGGTCTAACACATGGTTGGCTTCGATGTTTTCGTCCACACTGGTTCGCTTGTTGATATAATCCAGGTGTCTGTCGGTACAGGCTTCCATCCCCACAACCAGGGCTCCCAGACCAATCTCTTTCCATTTTTCCAGCAGCTCGGGCCGTTTTGCGATTGTGTCTGTTCGAGCGTATGCGAGAATTTTCTTTTTGACACCGCTCTTTTTAAGCAGACGGTAAATCTCCATTGCATGATCCTGGTTGTGAAAGGTATTGTCATCAGTCAGGTGCACAAAAGATTGCGGCTGCGAAACAATATCCTCAACAATCTCCTTCGGATCCCTTCTCCTGTATGTGCCGCGCGCTGCAGCCCAAAGCGAACAGAACTTGCAGCGGTAGGGACATCCGGACGTGGTCAGGGTATAAACCGTGGGCCTGGCTTCAAAGAAATTCAGGTAATGACGCTTGTACGGATCCAGAAGACTCCGGTCAAACCTCGGCCAGGTAAAGGTTCCAGATTTAATCTCTCTGGGCGCAGTGATAATATAGTCGTCGCCGTCGTTTACTGCCAGCCCGTCAATAGCCGAAAAGTCCCGCGAACCCATGGCACAGGTCTCCATGACCTCACGAAACGTGACCTCGCCGGGACCGATGCATATCAGATCTACGCCCGTGTGATAAAAATCTTCCGGAAGCAGGGACGCATGCTGTCCGCCCACAATGGTCAGCGTCTCGGGTCGGGCATCATGGATCACATCCAGCATTCGTTTGACGTTGTAGACTTCTCCAGCGGTATGCGTAGTAAATCCGATGATATCCGGTTCATAATCCAGAACGGTTTTTCTCAGATTCTCGTCCGTGTCATAGCGCCGGTCAAAGATGCGGGTCTCGGCCAGATCCCTGACAATCGCACCGAACAAAAGACCATGCAGCGGCTCATATACAGGAAAGAAAAACACGTACTGTCGGGGATAATCCGGCTGAACAAAGAGAAATTTCTGTTTTTTCATAAAATTCCGCCTCCTGTTTATTGATTATCGCGAACTTAACTCAGCCTTGAATACTACCCGACGTTAATTGTGCTCTAAGGCAGCACTCAGACGAATACGAGTCCTGGAGTCCGAAATACAGGGCATCGCTCATGCTCATGGGACGGTACTGGCCGTGAAGCAATTTCGCAGTGTCCGCCTCTTTGGCATACGGCTTATACCGACGGTACAGGGTGCGGGAGTAGCGGCTGCTGCGAGTATCATCCCGACCCGCGACCTCCTCAATCACCCTGGCCTGAAGTTCCAGGTCCATGCGCATGAGTACTGCCGGGGCTCCTTCCACCCGATCGCATTCCTTTTCATCTCCGATCTGCTCAAAGAGGTAAAACCGCTTGTAGAATTTCGCGTGCCGGGGATTGACTTCGATCACCCAGTCTGTGGCGTGCCACACGCAGCGGCTGAATATAGAGATGATATTGGTCATGCGGATAAAGAGTTCGCGGGAGTTGCGGTATTTCCCGGCAATGGCCAGACGCGTGACTTCCACACACAGTCGTCCATCCCGGCGAAGTGAATCGATTTCATCGGAATAGATCTCCTGACTGGGAAGCCCCTCGGCATCAAGCACAATGCTCATGGTAGCCGCGTCTTCTCCGGTCTCACGGTCTACAGCCAGCAGGGTCAGGGTGTGCGGGGTGGCATCCCAGGGGCTTGTGACCATCTGCAGTGGATCAAAGGAGACCAGTCCCCGGTCCCGGTAAACATGGTAGGCCAGGTTGTAGGCGCGTTCGCGGGTCCTGCGGTCTGAGGCGACCTGTATGGCAAACGGACTCTCGGCATCAGAGTGCCGCCGGCTGATCTGGCTGATAGACTCATAATGACGGATGATGTGTGATACGGCGGTTTGTTTTTTTCGTGTATTCATGGCTGCCTCCCTTGGCGGTTGGCCGGTAAAAGGCCCTAAAGAGTTCTAATATCGAATTGCTACCAGTTCCGGGAGCAGGGCTTCAACCATCTGCTCCGGAACCGAATCCGGTGCGTTGCGAACGATCCGGATCAGTACCCGCTCTTCATTCTCGGTGCTTGTAAAGTCCATATACCGGGTAAAGAGAGATTCAATTCGTTCGATCTGATCATGCGTCAACCTGTCGGAATGTTTCTTTTCTGTAATACTCATTTTCCTGCATCCGGGATAAGTTTTTTTCGCTCTCTATAAAGCAAATGTACATACCCGGAAAAAGGTTTCAGAAAAAAAACACACGATACTGTTTATCTGGAAGGAGAGTACTGGCAGGCGTTACTAAGAGTGAACTCCTTGATTTCAACCGAACACCCTGAAACATAAAGCCCTATATGGCATGATTTTCTAACTTTTATTCTGCTGTTTTGAGGTGTCCGGAGGTAATGGTATTCCGTCTTTTTTTTCGGATCCTTTTCGGGCCAGTCTTCCATCTTTTCTACAAATATGCCGTTGTTTTCCACCCGGAACGGAATCCGCAAACAAATCCATTCGTTGAGTCTGTATTTAGCTAATGAGTTACCAAGCCCGAATCGGCTAACGCATTCCTTGAAAGCAAAGTATCCATTTACACATTTCTTTTTCGATTTTGACCGGCTTCTGGCTGTGATTCTGAATTTCATATCAACGACTCCCTGCGTCCATCGTTGAGGAGCGAATAATATCATACCACCGGACGTCTCGGGATCCGATTGTGTTATTCGCACAAACCCTTCTTTTTGAACCACATCCCATGTCCCTTCTGTTACCAGATAATGATCCGTATTCAAATCATCGGAATCGAGTGATGCAATTGAGGAGGCCAGCACATTTTCCAACAACGCATCTGTGTCTACATTCAATGGTTTCAGCCAGTCCGTGTTAATCCCGACAGACTGTATCTGTTGAACAACCATCGCGGACGTCACGTTTCCGGCCGAATCCCTTGAATAGGCCACCTGTCCCTTGCGGATTGTCACCCGGCAGTTCTTTCGTGATACCTGTACGGTTCCGTCATACACCGCAGTAAACTGCCTGTCTCTGTTTACAATGAACTCCGTACCCATCACGTCCACACTAAACTCTTTTCCAGTTTGTACGGTAAATTTCTGCTGCTGCGGCTGAATATTAAAATATGCTTCTCCCTTTTCCAGCACTACGCTGCCCGAAGGTTGACTTTCGGATTCGGAGAACCTGAAAGACGTATTTTCGTTGACTGCCACACAACTGTTATCCGGCATGCGCAGCAGGCATCGGCTTTCATCAGATGTGCGAATCCGATCATTCGAATACATTTCCATGTCTTTGACCAATGCCGTGGTTTTTCCGTCCCGAAATACCTCAGCCCGGCCGGCAAGGATCTCAATCCGACCAACCCGGGGTTTTTCTTTGATAACATACATGCGGTGAACAAGTGCAGCTATGCCCACTGCGAACAACAGCAGTGCAGCTGCCTGCAGCCATCCCCTGCGCCGCCCCTTCTTCTTATCCGTAAAGGAAATATTCCGAATTACTGTACTGGCAACACTTTTGCCGGGCAGGGCCTTCATTACAGTATCCGCGTCAATGCCCGGCTTGCCTGCTTCGGTAAGAATCCGGTCAAGAGCAATGGAATCCGCTGCCTGGCGCCGACAGGCTTCGGATCTTTCCAGCAGAGAAATAAGCTGCTTCTCTTCTTCAGAAGTCAGCCTTCCCTCCGTGTATTTGCTCACAAGTACAGCAAACTGTTTATCCTGCGGATTCATCGATTCCTCTCTTCTCAAGACACTGCGCGAGAACAATACGAGTCCGGTGCATAACCAGGCGGACCCAGGCCGACTGTTTATTCAGATTCTGAGCGATTTCCTTGCAGCTCTGGTTCTCAAAATAATACTTGTCAATAACCATTCTGGCGGTCTTACGCAATTGATTCAAACAGTTTTCCAGGACACCCTTTACGTCAACCTCCATCTGATGCATACGTCCTTCAAGTTCCGGGCTTATCAGCCGCTCCACATGAACAGTATACTTTGATTTGAACTCTTTTTTTCTCAGATACTTACGCCGTTCATTCAGCGCCAGTTTTCTGGCAATTTCCTTGATCCAGGCCGTAAAGTCGCTTCCCTGTTCATAGACCTTCAATTTGGTATATGCCACCAGAAAAGCCTTCTGCGTCACGTCATCCACCATGTCTCTGTCCGGAAGAATGGCGGCAATCACAAGCCGGATCTTGCTTTCACACACCTCAATCACCCGGCGGTACGCTTCCCGGTCTCCTTTCAGAACCGATTCAATACTTTTTTCCAGATGATCGTCATATTCCATTGAATTTAACCTCTCTATACACACATTATGTACACACACGAAAAAACGTTTCAGACTTTTTTAAAAAAGGGTACATCAAAAGATATACTATTCTGGCAGAAAGGAATCAGATGCGTTGGGGGCAGGTGTTGATCTGTCCACAAACCCTTAATTTGTAAAGATGTATGGTGGGAGTCTTCGGGTGGAATCCGACGGTCTGTTCTTTCTCCGATGATGCATTCCCAGAAGATACCGTTCAAATTCTGCCAGAGATACGGTTTTGCTGTCAATATATGCGATTTGCTCTGCAGCTTCGCGCAGAACATCCTCGGACGCGTTGAGTATTCTGTCCGCGGTTCCATGATTGAGCGGCTGAAGAGGAAAGACATCAATGGGGTGAATCACCTCCAGATATGTATTCCATTCCTCGCGGGGACACCGATACAGCACAAAGAAAAAATCATCGTTAATGTATAATGTCTGAAGTCTGGCACCGCAATCCGGACAAAACTTATCTAATTGTTCTTCTGAAAACATGGATACAAATCCCCTTAGATATTTATTACAAAGTGTATTTTCTCCCAAGTACAGAGAAAGTATACCTTTTTTTTCAGAAATTTGTTTAAAAAATAAATTTTTTTTACAGTACATATATATGAGAACTTTAGCAAAAAAATCCGATCCAGATGCATCCGTTGTCCTGACAATAGATCTGGGTTCCACAAATTTCAAGGCTGCTGTTTATTCCGCAGATCTGAAGCGGTTGAGCGATTCATCTGTTCCGGTTTTCTATTCCAGGCAGAAGGGCGGTTTCTGCGAATTGAACCCGGAAAGAGTCTGCGCGCAAGTCCATCAGTTATGTCGCAAAACCATCCAGGCGGCGGGACTACATTCGACAGCCGACCTGCCGCTTGCCGTGTGCAGCCAAGCCCAGACCTTTACTATTTTTGATTCGTCCGACCGGCCCCTGATTCCCCTGATCAGCTGGATCGACGGCCGGGCCGGGGATGAGGCCGAAGAGCTTGGCCGACGCTTTGGCAATACATTTCACGGCCACTGCTCGTTCCCTGCCCCACTGCCCCAGCTTATGGTATGCAAAATTCTGTGGCTGAAAAAACACAATCCAACCATTCTTCAACCGGAAAACCGCGTAATCGGTATTCATAACCTGGTCGCCCAAGCCCTTTGCGGAAAAATTCATGCAACCGACACCAATATCGCGACCATGAACGGGATCTATTCCCTGACCAATCAATCCTGGTATAGCGATATTCTCGAATACTGCGGGCTGCCCCCCGGCACACTGGATGAGCCGATCAGCGCAGGGAAGAGAATCGTTTCTGATACGGGAAACACGGTCATGTTTGCGGGAAATGACCAGACCGCGGGTGCGGTTGCCAACGGCGCATCCGCAGACAGAATTATTGCCACATTCGGCACTGCCCTGGTAGCGTACCGGCGAAGCGGAAAGAGTCCCGGCCCATACGGTCCGTCGTGCTGGGGGATGTACCCGGGCGGCGGATTCTACGAACTCGGTGTTCGGGACAAAGGATGTCTGGCCCTGGACCAGGCCTGCAAACAGCTCATGCCGGATCAGCCCCTTTCGGAATTCTTCAATGCCGCCCAATTCGGCCGAAAGCAGATCAATACGGATACGGGTGTCTTTTATCCAGAAAGCACATGGATCGGTTCTGTTGGCTCTGATGCGGAAAAAGCGTATACTGTTCTGGAAGGCATCTCTTTCAGCCTCCGTGACCTGATTTTTCACACCATGAAATGCACTGATCTTCAGACGGTAACCGCCATCGGCGGCGGAAGCCGAAGTGACTTCTGGATGCAGCTTACCGCAGACATCTTGAACACTCCCGTCACCCGCGGAACCGGTGACAGCCTCAAGGGAGCCGCCATGATGTTCTTTGGTCATAAAGCAGTGGAAGAAGAAACAGTGGTATTTCAACCAAATCCGACATCCGCCCGAGTGCTGGATCAGCGATTCAGGGACTGGAAAGAGAACGAACCAAACAGCCACCCCAGTTGAAAGGAGGAATCATGCCCCCGAGAAGCAAGGCAACACACAAATGCTGGAAACTCACCGAGAGCGACAGAGAAAAATTCATTAAAGCCACGCCCTGAGTCAGCATCCTGATATTCGGATTCTCGATCTTTATATTCTATTCATTCTACAATACGCTTCGAACCTCTCTGGTCTCCGGATCATGGCCCTCTGTACAGGGAACAATCGTTCTTTCCACCACCCGAATGGACACCATACACAAAACCCGAAGCCCCCGGATCCGCTACACCTACACCGTAAACGGACAGACGTATGAGAACGAACGGGTTCATGCCAAGCTCTCTGCAGAATCCTGCGAAACCGTTCTCTCAAAATACCCCAAAGGCAAGTCAGTGGATGTCTACTACAACCCGGAAACACCTGCCAAATCCCTGCTCGAGCCTGGATTCTCATCCCAACGAGCACTGCCGGGAATCCTCTTTCTTGCAGTCATCCAGATACTCCTGATCAGTCTGGGGTGTGCCGTGCTCTGGCTGAGAAAACAGGTCTGTCAATCTTCGTTTGACGGAGAGTTGTACATCGTATTCCCCCGCACTCCATTACCCATCTTCTCTCTTCACTCATCACCGTGCCTGCTCATGCCCCGGCAATCCGGGCCATGCGCGTGGGTTCGCGCTCCATCTCCGCGAACAGAAACTGTTGCATCATCCGGAGTTTGAGTTCCTGTGACTCCGGGTCATCCCAGAGGTTGTTCCGCTCATCCGGATCCTGCGCCAGGTCAAAGAGCTCGCCTTCAGGCCGTTCGCGGTAGACCGTGATTTTATAGCGGTCTGTGACCAGGGTACGCAAATGAATCTTGCGCGGCTGGTGGCGGTTCTCCACCAGGCACCAGTCACGGGCGTTCTTCTCTTTTCCCTGCCACACGTCCCACTGGGAAATCCCCTGGACCTGACCGCCAATCGGAAGGCCTGCATAATCCAGCCACGTCGGCACCAGGTCCACCAGACTCTGCAGGGCAGAACTCTTTTTTCCGTCACTCACCACACCCGGTCCTGCCGCGATCATAGGGATCTTGAGCATATCTTCATAATGAAAGGGTCCCTTGGCAACCAGCCCGTGCTGGCCAAGAAAATGGCCGTGGTCTGTGGTAAAGACAATCAGGGTGTCCTCGGTCAGACCCTTTTCATCCAGGTGGTCAAGGATTTTTCCGATCTCATGATCCATAAAACTGACCATGCCGTAATAAACCGCCATCTCTTCCTGCAATTTCTTTTTGTCATTATTGTGATAATGACATCCATGGCTGCCGTGCTCCTCACGGTAATCACTCCAGTCCGCATCCCGGTCCCGGGTCAGTGCAAAGTGCGGGGGATTCTTTGCATGTTCTCCCTCAACGAATTCGCCTGGTTCCATGTCTTCAGGATTGTACATGGAAGCCCAGGGTTCCGGTACCAGGTACGAAGGATGCGGATCATGAAAGCTGGCCCAGGCCATGAACGGTTTGTTTTCAGCCACAGCCTGATCCATAAATTCATTGGTCTTTTCCCGAATCCATATGTTATAGTGAAATTCCTCGGGCAGAGACCAGGACAGACGCTCTTTGCTGTTAATTCGCCTGCCGTCTTCACCGATCTTCTCAAAATGGGGTTCCCAGTCAAATCCCTGCTCTTCCATCCAGATCGCATAATGCATGCCGACCCATCCTTCGTCCGTGTGGTTGCGGGTTAATTCAATGGTATCAAACCCGTACCATGGGCCGCGGAAATCCCGCCAGAAGTCCAGATCCCTCAGAATGGGCAGACACTCCAGAGACGGATACTCTTCGGTCCGGGCAAGAGGATGAAAGTGCGCCTTGCCGATCAGTCCGGTCCGGTAGCCGTTTTCCATGAGCTGATGGCCGATGGTCCGGGTATCCTCGGGCAGCATGCAGCCGATGGTCCAGGCCTCGTGAAAACTCGGGTACTGACCTGTAATCATACTGGCACGTGATGGTGTGCACACCGGGTTCGGGCAGTAGGCCCGTTCAAAGAGAATACCGCGCTCTGCCAGACGGTCCAGGTTTGGGGTCTTAATCTTCGGATTCAGTGCTCCAAGCGTTGAGAAATGCTGCTGATCAGATGTGATAAAGAGAATATTCTTTTGATTCATGGTCACCTCCAATATTACATTTTTGACTTGATTTATATAAGTATATTGCTATTTTTATATGAATTCAATGGGTTTTATTTGACTTTATTAGCATTTTTTTGACATGAATTCCTGGAATCCACCCTTTACACTTTACCTTGCCGGAACCGGAAGAGCTGTTCCGCCGTATTCCAATGACACATCCAAACCAGCCGGTCCGCCGCGAATCCTGATCAAACGGACCCTTGCCGGATGCGGAACACTCTACTACCGGAAGAAACGCTTTGCCCTTCCGCCCAACCACATGTTTGTGATCGACCGGCCCGGCCCCTTTGTCTATTGCTGTGAATCGGGTTTCTGGGAATTTGAATTCATCAGCATTGCCTTTGAAAATCCCCACGGACTTCTCCCTCCAAAACTCCG
Organism: uncultured Planctomycetota bacterium; assembly: GCA_964524955.1. Classification (GTDB taxonomy): domain Bacteria; phylum Planctomycetota; class CAZGEP01; order CAZGEP01; family CAZGEP01; genus CAZGEP01. Next base: position 8,865 of record CAZGEP010000106.1, read on the forward strand.
GGAACATCCGGTCATCTGCCTGAACGATCACCAGCAGCTTCAGGAAGACGTATCCGGTCTGATCCGGCTTCGCGCCTCAGAAAATTACGAACCAGCATTATCCGACTCCATGTTCGCAGCCAGGATATTCTTTGACTACATCAGCCTGCGCCGGAAACTGGCCATGCCCCGGCTTCATCCCGAGACGGCCCGGGTGCGGCAGGTAATTCATCATCGATTCTGCGAAGACATCTCTGTAGTTGATATTTGCGCGGAAAACGGATATTCCCATGAGACCGTTTCGCGATTATTCAAAAAACAAACCGGAAAAACCCCGGTCTCGTATCTGCAGTCCGTTCGCATTCGCTGCGCCTGCAGTCTTCTGGAAGAAAACAGACTCCCGATCAAACAAATTGCCGCTAAATGCGGCTTTCCGGATGTCAATTACTTTACGCGGGTGTTCAGAAAGAAAACCGGTCTGACCCCGGCCACCTTCCGCAGAAATCCTGACCCCCTGATCCGCGCGGGGCTGTAATGTTTTCGTCCATGAACACTGCAATCGATCCGAACATGGCAGCAACAGAAAAAAGACGGATCAAATGTGCACCTTCGGCGACCGCAGTTTACAAACGGTTGATCTCGACACATAATTACCTCCCTCTTTCACTCATCACTGCAGGTATCACTCTCATCCTCTACTCTGCAAAAGACTGCTGCCATCGACGGCTCTCCTGGTTTCTTTCTTGACAATCACCCGTGCCGTGCTATACTAACCAGTAATATACTGGTTAGTATACTCATTTATTACGAACACAGGAGTTTTTATGAGCAAGCCTTTTGAAATTCTGGATGTGGACCGCCGGTTTTATGAGGAACGAATCCGGGATTTTCTTCCGGACAGACTGATTGATGTGCACTCGCATATCTGGGAGAACAATGACCGGGACCTGATCAACGACAAACAGAACCGTGTGGTCAAGTGGCCGTCCATGGTCGCGGATGTCAATTCGATTGAGGATCATCTCGAATCGTACCGCCTGCTCTTTCCGGGCAAGGAGACCACCCCCATGGTCTTTTCCAATCTATCGGACGCAGAAACCATTGACGTATCCAATGCATACGTACGTAAGGTCTCGCAGGAGCATCACCTGCCGGCACTGCTCTACACCCTGCCGACATGGTCCGGTGATGAGCTGGAGAAGCGGGTGCGCGCAAACGGGTTTGCAGGAATCAAGGTCTACCTGAATCTCTCTCCGTCGTATATTCCGGTCAAGGAAATCCGCATCTTTGATTACCTGCCCCATCATCAGCTGGAGTGCATGAACCGAAACGGCTGGATCGTGATTCTTCATATTCCCAGGGACGGTCGGCTGGGAGACCCGGTCAATCTGGCCCAGATGATGGAGATCGAAGAACGGTATCCGAATGTGCGCCTGATCATCGCACACGCAGGACGGGCCTACTGCCCGGAAGACGTGGGAAATGCGTTTGAGGTTCTCAGCAAAACCGAGCGCATGATGTTTGACTTCTCCGCCAACTGCAATGAAGAGGTCTTTGACGGTCTGATTCAATGCGCAGGCCCCAAACGGATTCTCTTTGGAAGCGACCTGCCCATTCTCAAGATGCGCACCCGTCGGATCTGCGAGAACGGCATGTATGTCAACCTGGTACCCCGAGGTCTGTACGGGGATGTAAGCACGGATCCGCACATGCGCGAGGTAGACGGAGCCGAGGCCGAGAGCCTCACACTCTTCATGTACGAGGAGATCGATGCCTTCCGCCGGGCCGCGGAGAAAAATAAATTTACGGAAACAGATATACGGGATGTCTTTTACAGCAATGCAAGGGAACTGATCACCGGAACCGGTCAATTCATTTTCAACGGTTGAAGGGAACACATCATGGCAGCAAATAAAATTCGTGTCGGCGTTGTAGGAGCACGCAGAGGAGCCTGCTTTGCCCGGGCATCCGCATCGGTCATGGGCTATGAACTGGTGGCGCTCTGCGATACATGGGAAGAAAAACTCTTTCAGCTTCAGAAACAGTTTTCCGGTGCGCGTAACAAGGTGGCTGCGTATACGGATTACCGTGCGTTTCTGGAACACGACATGGACGCAGTGGTGCTGGCCAACTACTTTCATGAGCACACACCGTTTGCGGTTCAGGCGCTGGAAGCTGGCAAGCACGTGATGTGCGAATGCACTGCCGCGTTCACGCTGGCCGAATGCGTTCAGCTGGTCCGGGCCGTGGAAAAACACAAAAAGATCTTCATGCTCGCGGAAAACTATCCGTACATGGCCTTTAACCAGGAAATGCGGCGGCTCTTTCAGAAAGGGCTGATCGGTGATTTTGTTTATGGTGAGGGCGAGTATGTTCACCCGGATCCAGCGGATGTCAAGAATGCCCGCTCGTGCGGTATCCATCACTGGCGCAACTGGCTGCCCCGCGGCTACTACTGCACCCATTCCCTGGCCCCGGTCATGTATATCACAAACACCCGGCCGGTCAAGGTCAACGGGTTTCTGGTGCCGTATGATTACAATGACCCTTCGGTCACCATGACAGCGTTCTGCAGCGACACGGCCGCGCCCATCATGCTGCGGATGGACAATGACGCTGTGGTCAAGCTGCTCCAGGGAGGACTCCGGGGGCACCAGAACTTTGTACGCATTCACGGAAATCAGGGACTGATGGAAAACAGCCGGTTCGGCGACAAGAACATGCTCCGCATCCGCAGGGAACGCTTTGACAAGAAGAAGTCCGAACCCGTGGAAACCATGTACCTGCCGGACTTCCCGATTCATCACAAGGAAGCCACCCGTGCCGGACACGGCGGCGGCGACTTCTTTACCAATTATGAGTTTGCCCAGGCGATCAAAACCGGGAAGCAGCCCTTTCTCGATGTATACCGCGCCGTGGACATGAGCGCAGTGGGCATTCTCTCCTACCGCTCCGCACTGAACGATTCGGCTCCGCTGGACATCCCTGACTTCCGGAAAAAGTCCGTTCGAAAGACGTATGAGAACGATCACTGGAATCCGAACCCGGAACGCAGGACAAAGAACGATCCTCTGCCCAGCATCCGGGGAAAAATCAAACACTCAGCCAAAGGCTTGACGTATACCCGCAAGATCTGGAAAGAGGCGGGATACGATGGTGAGTAAGCGGAGGAAGAATCCATTCATATTCAGGAATACAGCAGATGAACAACTCTGATTCTCTGCTCTACGAACAGATTGCAGACACCCTTCGCAAGCGGATCTTCTCCGGAGCCTATGCAGTCAAAACCCGGCTCCCCAGTGAACAGATGCTGGCCGCAGAGTTCAAGGTCTCCCGCCCCACGATCAAGAATGCAATCCGTGTTCTTGAGAAGGAGTCTTTAATCCGGACTCGTCCCGCAGTGGGCAGCTTTGTGATTCAGAAGGCAGTCGACCGAATACAGGTCGGCTATATTGCGCCCAGCCTTAGCGATCCGTTTCACGGACAAATGGTGGAGCAGCTTGATACCCGGCTTCAGCAAATGGGCGGCAGCCTGATTGTGGCCGGCGGCAGCCGAACCGTTTATACTCTCGAAAAATCCGTAACCCGTCTGCAAAAGAGCGGCGTTGCCGGCCTGGTAATCTCCACGGATCCGGCTGTCAACTGCCGCCGTATTGAAAAACTCGACATACCGTTGGTCTGGTGCGGCGGCACACCGGACGCCCCCAAAGCAGACCGGGTAACAATCGACAATACAACCGGCATCTCGGATCTGATGGATCACGTACAGGGCGCCGGTGGAACATCCTTTGGATATGCCCAGCCCTACAACCGTTCCATGGGAGAGGATTCCCGCTCCCGTGCCTTTCTTACGTATATCAAGACCCATCAACTCCGCACAATGAAACAATGGCAAATCAGCAGTCGCCAGGAAGGCGAGAAAAGCGGCAGGGAGATTCTCCGGCGCCTGCTCAAGTGCCGAACCATGCCGGACACCATTATCTGTTACAATGACTGGACCGCCATGGGCGTTATCCGCGAGGCACTTGACCATGGAATCTCCATACCCGAAGATCTTAAGGTAACCGGCTTTGACAACATCCTCATCAGCTCCTACCTGCGGGTACCGCTTACAACGGTGGACTACCGGATTCCGGAAATGGCAACCACCGCCCTGTCCCTGCTCCACGCACGACTCAACGATCCGCATAAACAACCGGAATCCATCCTTCTCAAAGGCCGGCTTGTCATCCGGAATTCCACTCAGAAGATGTAAGCGGAATTATCACTCATTGCAGAAATCAAAAGCAACGGACAAAGGGAAACAAAAAAAGCCTGCATCCGATGATGCAGATGCAGGCTGTACAGGGAAGTGTTCGGAACGTGCATTCTGGAAAATCAACTGGTCCGCGTTACACGCCCCAGCTGTCTTCTCCGCACGTTGGTTTTGCAATACCCATCATGGTTAAATCTCCTGAAGCGTTTCCTGGTTGGCAACATTCACTGCAACGTTCTCATTACAGGACATGTCTTTGAGGTTCAGCAGAATCATGGATGGTGCCGGAGTAACTGGTTCTCCGGCAATAATGCGGCAGGAAATGGTGGTACCCAGTGCTGCAACGCAGAAAGACCCGATCGACAGATGCGGTGCCGGACAGGGACGCCCGTCTTCCATGCAGGTCAGAGCTTTACCCATGGCATTGCAGACATCTTCGCCCAGATGCGGACCAAGTTTTTCGATCAGACCGCTGAACTGATTGACATAGGAGTACTCATCGACGGCTCCGTATTCCGGCAGTCCGAACAGGCTTCGGAAGGAGCAGGTCCCGTCCGCAGAAAAGTAAAGGGCCATGGCACCCCAGCCGGCGGAAACTGCACTGATGCATTCTCTGCCGTGCTCGTGGCAGGCATCATGAAGCGCGACAATGCTTTCCAGACTGAGAAAATCTATGGTGTAAAAGACAAGGTCTGCACGCTGAACCAGGTCACTTGCATTCTCCGGGATAATCCATTCGTTAAAGGTCTCAATAACCGCGTCTGGATATATGCGTTCCAGACGTTTCTGAAGCTGAATCACTTTGTATTTACCGACGGCTTCCATCCACCCCGATTTTTTTCACCGAAACCGAACCGTCAAACGGTCGTCGCCGGTTGCGCGAACCGGTATTCGGCGGCCACGGTCACGGCTTCCCGCGGTCGGGTACATTTTTGAGCGCGACGGTCTCCTCCGCGTGGTAGCCCAGTTTCACGCTGAGGATGCGCATGTTGCCCGCGTCGGAAATGTACAGGCGCCGGTCGGTGTGCGTGCCGACATACGACGCATGAAAGAGTCCAACTTCGTCGCCGCCGAGCGATCGTGCATGGGGCGAGGCCCCGTCTTTGACCAGCGGCACTTCATCATCGTAGTTCCCGTAGCGACCAACGCGCAGAATAAGGTTCCCGTTCCGGTCCAGGACCGCCACGCTGTTGTGATCCACTTCAGGGGCGAAGGAGCGCGCGAAATCGTCCAGATCAAAGCGCGAGGTCCAACAGTCGCAACCGCTCGCCCTGAGACTGTCCACTATTGTACCCACCGCTTCATCGACCATGGTAATCAAGGCAAGGTATTTTTCTTTCATTCTCCGGAGCGGTCGCGAGTCTGAAAGCAGGTCCCGGTCCATGCGGCTTCGAACAAAGAGTGGCCGGGTTGAGAATTCTTCTTCCCGGACAACCGGCGGCGGAAGTGCTGCATCTCTATACATGGATGCATAGGGTTCCGGCGGATCAAAGGGCGGATGGGGATTGACAAAGGAAGAGAAGAGAAAGAACGGTCTTGAGTCATCCATGTTCATAAATTCATCCACCTCGCGCGCAGTCCAGTTTGTACGGTAATGCTCGGGGGGAAACTGAGATTCGTCTGTTATGTGGTCAAGGCCCTGCGCTCTCAGATACGCGACATATGCATCATTCTCAGCGAGCTCAGGGCTCAGATGGCGATCAATGGTCAACCGGCCATATTCAGCACCGTAGAGTTCATCTACAGGCCAGAAGTGTGTCTTTCCGATAATCCCGGTCCGATACCCGCCATCGCGAAAAAGCTGCGGAAGCATCTGCACCCGAGGATCGATGCGCATGCGCACGTGCGCGGTCTTCCCAACGCTGTGCGGATACTGCCCGGAGAACATGCTCACTCGCGTAGGAATACAGACCGGTGAACTTGCAGTACGCACGCGAGAAGCGAATCCCGTCCTCTGCCAGACGATCCAGATTCGGGGTCCTGACTGCCGAATGACCGGCACAGCCCATCGCATCCGCCCGCATCTGATCGGTGCTGATAAAAAGAATATTCGGTTGTGGTTTACGAGTCAAAATGTTTCTCTCATCCATTCTTTTGTTTATTTCATTTTTCCGTCTATAATCCCTGGCGTACCGGACTCCAGCCAGTCTGCATGAAAGATGCGCGATGCCAGCCCCTTGCTTCCATGACCTTTGAGGCTGAAGCAGCACATGTAATACTTGCCGATCAGATGCTGAACCGTACTGTAGGAAAAGAGATCCGGTTCAATACACTTGACCGTCCAACTGCGGCCGTAATTCCGACTCATGTAGATACACCCCTGCGTACGATCGGACAGTCGCGGAGAGGAACACAGCACGGTCTCTCCGACTTTCTCAAGCACGTGCAGACAATGGACTGCAGGAATAGAACAGTCGCGCCCATGGCTCCAGTTCTCCCCGCCGTCCTCACTGTAATGAATCAGCTTTCCGGCAGTGCCGTCTTCCTGACGCCTCCGGATAAGCATAATCTTCTTCCCCTCTTCGACTGGAACTGCGGACGCCTCGCTGTTTCTGAAGGTATGCTCGTCGTTGACAACCCCGCCGAAGTGCCAGGACTCTCCATTATCATCGCTGTAGACAATAGAGCTGCTCATCCGGTATTTTCTGAAGTGAGGTTCGTCCGAAAAAGGCAGGTATTCACCGGCAGTTGGTCCACCGATGATCATTCGGCCTGCGAATGGACCGGTTTTAATTCTTCGCACCTGGCCAATCATATTAAAAAAAGAGAGATAATACGTTCTTGCATTTCTATCGTACTCCCTGTCTGTAATCCCCCAATGCTCCTTTCTGGACCAGGTTTTGCCAAAGTCGTCGGAGAAGAATTCAAGGACTACACACCCGGCCTTGCGGCTTAAGGCATCCAAATCAATGCCTGTTCGATCTTTAACCACCGCCGGATCCTTGTGAAACGTTACGGTTTCAGCCATGGAAAGGCATGTCAGAAGGCAGATGCGTTTCGTGCCGTCTGCCAGCTCTTTTTCAAAGCTGGATATGGCATATGTAAAGAGCGGAACCGGATTGACAAAGGACATATCTGAAAAGGTCTTCCCGCCGTCTTCACTGGTCACATGCCCGATCATTTTCTCAGTCTCATCTTCAGAGCTGTCCATTCGAGCCTGAAAAAATACATGGATGGTTCCCTGGCTGTCCATCAGCACAGAAGGCTGAAATCCCGCTCCCACAAAGTGCTCTTCGCCGCTGATGGTATATTTCTTTTCCGTGTCAACACTGTAAATACGGATCCAGTCACTGAGATTCGTATCGCCCGCAACCTGAGCAAGGTGTTCTTCAATCGCCTTCATCACGCATTCCTTAATAAAGTGAAGCAAGACCTTCTTCGTCTTTTTCTGTACCTGTGCCGAGCACAGACCGCATCCGGTCCAGCTGCGCAGCAGCTCCGGCCCGAAGAAACCCAATGTCTCCTCCGCCCACAACCAGATGATACCCCGCATCCAGGGCAACGGCAAGGGCGCCTGTGCTTCCGGCAACACAGCCTGCGAACGCATCTGCGCTGCGACAGGCATCTGCTGTCTGCTGCATGGCCTCCTTGAGCCGGGGCGCATCCGTCACAGCCGCATCAATGGGCAGCTCCATACGCAGTTTCATGTCATCCGGACCAAAGAAAAGCCCGTCAATACCCTCAACCGATGCGATAGCCTGGGCGTTCTCCACAGCTTCGAGGGTTTCGACCTGGGCAAATACAAACAGTTCCTGGCTGCTGAAATACTCCCGGCCTCCCAGGTCAATCACACGCCGACCACCGTAGGAACGACTGCCCAGGGGAGGAAAGCGGAGCGCCTGGACAATCGCCCGTGCCTGCTCCGGGGTGTTGACCATGGGCACCATGACCGCATCCGGTGCACAGTCCGCAAGCTGCCCGAGTATGCCGGATTCATGTCCGGGAACACGGACCAGCGAACCGATTTCTGCTGCAGCTGCGGTCTGAACTGCATGAAGCACGGCACGATAATCCATCTGACCGTGCTGGCCGTCAATCATCACAAAATCCCAGCCCGTGCACATGCCTTCGATAATGCCCGAAGCCGGATACGTATTGCACAGCCCGAGAGCTGTCTGTTGGTTTTTCAGTTTTGCCAGAATCCGGTTCATTGAATTCCTGCCTCCTGTATCAGTTTCTCAAGCGCGGCCCTGTCTGCAAAGGCATTGACATAGATATACTCCAGACTCTCGCCTTCCTTGAGCACCACCCCGTGCAGCGTATGGCAGGGAATACGGACGACCATCTGGGGTTCAACCTGGATATCCTCATCCCCTACAATAATCCGGCCTGAGCCGGACTGAATCAGGTAGATCTGATCCCATCCCTCATGCGTAAC
>CAZGEP010000107.1:0-17156 GCA_964524955.1 uncultured Planctomycetota bacterium
CTTCGGAGAAATATTTTTCCGCGGCAGGCTGGTCGTCTTTCTTGAATGCAGCCACCCCCCGGTTATTCAGGGCTGCGGCCCGAAAGAATTCGTTATCGCTTTTTTCCAACTTTTCAATGTAAAACTCGTATTCGGGATTGACGATGGAAGTCTCGGCCAGAAAGGCAATCGGCGCGATAAAGGAGGGTCTGGCAGACAGGCATTTTTTGAAGTATGCGCATGCCTTTTCGCGATTGCCCTGTTCCCACTCAATCAGGCCATTGTTGTACGCGGACTTGAAGTTGTTATTGTAGTAGGTATCCACGGCCATAAATATCAGACGAAGGGCAAGGATCAGATTCAGGACAGCAAGGATAATGGAAACTATGGTCAGTTTTTTCATGGCATATTCATATGATATCAAAACTGTCTTTAAGGTGCAGCAGGAGGTTGGTTCCTGCTTTGCCCACAATGTTTTCAAAGGGGATTAACCCGTAGCTGCGGCTGTCTTTGTCGATAGAACGGTTGTCCAGGCAGATGTAGTAATATCCGTACGGAATATAGAACTCGGGAATATTTGATGGCAGATTACCGGTGCTGGATATGGGGGTTTTTTCCTCGCCATTAATAAAGAATTTTTCTTCTTTGATACACAGGCGGTCGCCACCCACGGCAATAATCCGGCCCAGTTGGATGTCTTCCTTTGCCGGAATCCGATACGCCACCACATCATCATAGGTGATTTGCTCGTATTCATGAATGGTTTTGATTCTGACAAAGAGCATTACCGCGCCCATTTTCTTAAACATCGGATTGGGGTCCATGTCTTTGTATTCGCTGCCAAAGTTGTGACTGAAAAAGCTGAACCACCAGGAAAAGAGTGTGTAAAGGATGAGAATGAGGATGAAATAGCCGGAAAAGGTGCTTAGCTTTTTCAATCCGTCCTTGTCATAGGACGGCGGAATGAAATCAATTTCCCTGAAATTCATTCTGCAGTCTCCCGCTTGCGGGTCTGTGCTCTGTTTTTCAAGATATATTCCATCAGTTGAAGATCTTCCCGAGTCGTAATCTTTATATTTTCTTCATCACCGGTCACAATTTCTGTCACAGCGTCGGCGGCCTCCACGACCGCACAGTCATCGGTCACGTCACGCCCCTGCTCATGAATAATGCGAAATCCCTGGATCAGGAGTTCTCGTGAAAAGACCTGCGGGGTCTGAGCCCGCCACAGATCGCTGCGTTCAACGGTCTCTATAACCCGTCCGTCTGCCACCCGTTTGATGGTATCGGTGACTGGAATCGCCACAAGGGCGCTTCCACACCGGCGTGCGGTCTGAACTGCATTTGTAATGGTTGCCGGTTTTACCAGGGGGCGGACCGCATCGTGTACGACAATGATTTGGCTTTGGTCTGAAGAAACCTTGAGACCGTTCTCGACCGAGTCTTGTCGTCGGGCACCTCCCTGGGTAAATATTATATGTATATCCGTGTTTAAGTCCAGCAGCCTTTTAATATTTTCAGCCTCTCCCGGCGGATGCACAATAATAATTTCTCGGAGTCCGGGAATTCCGGTGAAAACATCAATGGTATGCTGCATAAGAGGTCTGCCCTGAACACGCAGAAACTGTTTTCTACCCGCAGCTTTCATTCGTGTACCCGAACCCGCAGCCGGCAGAATGACGGAGATATCATTCATTTTTTTTCTCCACTTCCTTATTTTCAATCAGCAGAAGATACACAAAAATCAAGAACGTACCCATGCAGATGCACACGTCCGCAATATTGAAAATGGGATAGTCGTACCCGAAGATATACACATCCAAAAAGTCACGCACCGAACCCAACTGCATTCGGTCGTAAATATTGCCCCATGCTCCTCCGGATATCAACCCCATCCCGGCGTGAAATATTCCCGGTCTTTTCATGGACCGGATATGCAAGCCGATTACCACGGCAGACACAATCAACGAAAAAATCAGAAAAACACTGCTTGCCCCCTGAGCCATACCGAAGACACCGCCATGATTGCGGCCGGGCGTAATGCAGAAAAAACCGCTGATAATGATCGATCCCTGTCCGGGTTTTATGGTTGAAAAAACCACACTTTTGGAGTAAAGGTCAATACCACAGGAAAGGATCGCGGTCAGCCAGAAAAGCGTAAGACGAGTATATATAGGAAGGTTTTGACCAGTTTTCATTCACGCGGGGGGTTGTGGTTTCAGATACATGTCACGGCACGGATCCATGCCCCAGAAAACGCATGCAACAGTACTGTAAATATATTCTGTCGAGTCCGTTAGCGCCCGAAATACCCAACACTGCCTCAACCACCCAGTTACGTAAGTGACTCGCCGGCGAGTTTATTCTTCATCAAAATCGCCGTTTTCTTCGAGATCACTCTGGCATTTCAAGCAGTATTTTGCCCAGGGCAATGCATTCAGTCTTGTTCGTTTGATTGCCACGCCGCATTCTTCACAACTTCCGAATTCCTTGGTGTCCAATTTCTCAAGTGCCTCATCAATAAGCCGGATTATTTCTTCTTTGTTTTCAAGGCGCTCAATTGCGAATCCCTGTTCATAACTGTCAGTTCCAAGATCAGCAAAATGAACGGGCATGGTGGAGTTCGCACCGCTTTCATCCGTCATAGAGTGTTCCAGAGCTTCGCTTTCCAGGGCTTCAGCATCTCCCTGAAGTATGGTACGTTTGGCATGAAGCAGTTTTTTGTACTTGGTGGCGTCCTTTTTATTCGTTGCCATATGCTTAAATCCTTACAAATGAAGTCAAACAGGTTACAGGCACTCTTAAAATTAAGGTCAAGATTATAGTATCTGGTATTTGATTGTCAATAAAATTTTTCTTTGACAAATATCGGTCTCGCAATATAATTGTTCCTTTCGTTTGCGATGGTATATGTGCCGGGGTAGCTCAGGCGGTAGAGCGAGGGACTGAAAATCCCTGCGTCCCCAGTTCGACTCTGGGCCCCGGCATTCTTTATGTAATGACCCCAATACCAGGTTAATAAGTGATGCGTTCAATACGATTTCTCCTTGTTCTTATCATAATCGGTTGTTTTGTACTGTTTTACAGTATCGGGTATACACAGCGCGATGACACTGAGATCTTTGAGAACAGTTCTCTCTTTACAAAAGTATTTATCAAAATCAAACGAAACCATGTCAAAGATGTCGAGACTCAGGAGCTCTTCAATGGTGCGATTAACGGCATGCTTACCACGTTGGATCCCTATTCAGATTTTCTAACACCAGAGATGTTCCGGGAAATGAAAGTCGAAACCACCGGCAATTTCGGCGGACTTGGGATCGAAGTATTCAAAAAAGAGCCCATCGATCAGAATCCCATCCATGTCATTACCCCCATGCTCGGTACTCCGGCGTATGAAGCCGGTATCATGGCAGGTGACGACATTATTAAAATTGAGAATCAGAGCACTTTTCAGATGTCTTTACAAAGGGCGGTTACTCTGATGCGCGGCAAACCCGGCACAAAAATCAAAATCACGGTACGCAAGAAAGATACAGGTAAAGACGTGGAGATGGAGCTGAAACGAGAAATCATTCATATTGAAAGCGTCAAGTTTGTGCGTTTTCTTGATACGGAGTCCGGCATCGGATACATCAAACTCGAAACCTTTGCCGAAAACTCTGCATCCGAACTCAAGGATGGCTTGAAACAGCTGTTGGACAATGGTATGAAAGGATTGATTCTGGATTTACGATTCAATCCGGGCGGCTTGCTTGAATCCGCTGTGGAGGTTGCCGATCTCTTTCTCGACAGCGGGCTGATCGTAGCAACCATGACCCGGGAAAACGCTCCGCAAATCCTTAAGGATCAGAACAATAGAATTCTTTCAGCCAAAAAGAAAAATACGGTTGCATATTTTCCAATGATCGTACTGATCAACAAGGCCAGCGCCAGTGCATCAGAAATAGTTGCTGGAGCGCTTAAAGACCATAATCGGGCTGTACTGATCGGTGAAACCTCCTTTGGCAAGGGATCGGTTCAGACGCTCTTTCAGATAAACAAGGGCCGGGACATGTATGCCCTTAAACTGACCACCGCAAATTATTATACTCCGTCAGGATACCTGAAAAAGCCCCGGGTCAGCATCGCGCACAAAGGCATTGAGCCGGACATCAAGGTAGAGCTGACCAAAGATCAATTTGCCGATCTTTTCAAATCCCTGCAACAGGATTGGATTGAATATAACAAGGCCAAAACCGCAACGGATTCCGGAAAGAATTTCTTCAAGAAATCCTTTCCGCCCAACGCGCTGGACATTCAGCTCAACGAAGCCCTGCGCATCCTGAAGAAAAATCTGACACTTGGTAAGACAAAACTCAAACAGGCCGCGTAAGCGGTTCCGGAAACGCTCATGATACTCGGTATTGAAACATCATGTGACGAAACAGCTGCGGCTGTAGTTGAAAACGGTAAAACCGTGAGATCCTCAGCTGTCATTTCACAGGACGAACTCCACAGCCGGACCGGAGGTGTTGTACCTGAACGGGCCAGCCGGGCACATGCGGAAAAAATCACACGGGTGATTGACAGCGCACTGGCAGAGGCCGATATTACCGCCCGGGACCTTACCGCGGTTGCCGTAACCAACCGGCCCGGACTGATCGGTTCCCTGCTGGTGGGCGTGACCGCAGCCAAGGCGGTTGCCTTTTGCCTGGACATTCCGCTTGTTCCCGTACAGCATGTTCATGCCCACCTCTATGCCAATGCCCTGGAAGGCAGCGCCATGACCTTCCCCTGCATCGGGCTGTTGGTTTCCGGTGGACACACCTCGCTCTACCACGGCTCATCCGTGATTGAATGGGAACTCCTGGGCAGAACCGTGGATGACGCAGCCGGAGAGGCCTTTGACAAAGTTGCTATCATGCTCGGACTCGGGTATCCGGGCGGAAGAAAGATTGAGGAAATTTCCCGAGACGGCGATCCGGAAGCATTTCGTTTTCCCAGGAGCCTGCTGGAAAAAAACTCACTGGACTTCAGTTTTTCAGGACTCAAGACATCCCTGCTCTACCATATTTTCGGCACCGATGCCCGCGGTCCTGAGCCCGGAGCACCACCGCCTGAAAACGCTCCGAATATTGCCGCGTCTTTTCAGGAGGCGGTCTGTGATACGATTGCGGAAAAAGTCCGGCGCGCAGTTATTCAGAAGAACGCGTCCACTGTTTACGCAGGCGGCGGCGTGATCTGTAACACCCGACTCCGGGAAAGAATCATGGATGCCTGCAAAACCGTCGGAGCGCGAGTTACATTCCCCTCCCCGTCTCTGTGCACAGACAATGCGGTCATGACCGCAGGCATGGGCCACCACCTGCTGGAAAACGGTGAAACCGCGAAACTGGATCTGGAGGTAAGCAGCCGATGAAAACCCAGGAAATCAGGAATCTTCTTAAAGAACTGTACCAGCAGAAAAAAAATCCGGATCAGGTACTGCAGGAGATCTCCCGGTCCACATTCGAAGACCTGGGATTTGCGCGCGTAGACCATAACCGGAAGCTGCGAAAGGGATTTTACGAAGTCATCTTCTGCCCGGGTAAGACCGAAGACCAGATATACAGGATCGCCTCTGAGATGCTTGATAAAAAATCCGATGTACTCGCAACACGAATCAGCGAAGAAAAGGCGACCTACGTTCTGGAGAGAATCCCACAGGCGCATCATAACGCCGCTGCCCGGACACTGAGCATCCTCAGCCGAAAGCGGTCCAAAAAAGGCCGGATTACAATCATCTCGGCCGGAACATCCGACATACCTGTTGCTGAAGAAGCACGGGAGACCTGCGAAATCATGGGCAACCGGACCGAAGTGGTTTATGATGCAGGCATTGCCGGTATTCATCGTCTTCTTGCCGACATCGACACCTTGAAAAAAGCCAGGGTAATCATCGTTGTAGCAGGTATGGAAGGCGCGCTTCCCGGTGTGGTGGGCGGCATTGTCAGCTGCCCGGTTATCGCGGTACCCACCAGCGTAGGATACGGCACCAACTTCAGCGGAGTGGCTCCGCTGCTCACCATGCTCAACACATGCGCACCCGGTGTGGCAGTGGTTAACATAGACAACGGCTTTGGCGCAGCTGCCATTGCCTCACTAATCAATCGTAGAGAGTAGGAGAAGAAAGATGAAGAAGTTCAATGTAGCAGTAGTCGGTATTGGTATGGTTGGGCAGGAAATGCTGCGAGTACTTCGCGGCAGAAATTTTCCGGTTGAAAACATCATTGTACTGGCCACACGTGATCGTACAGAAAACATAGACGGTGTTGACTATACAGTAAAAAAGATCTGCAGCGAAGCCTTTGAAGGGATTGATATTGCTATCTTCGCAGGCACCGAAGGAGCCAGCGGCGCTTCCCAGGTCTATGGCTGGGACGCGGTCAAAGGCGGCACCGTTGTCATCGATAACGGGAATGACTTCCGCATGGATGACCGGGTTCCGCTGGTCGTTCCCGAAGTCAATGGCGACGCCCTCAAAGATCACCAGGGATTTGTTTCCAACCCCAACTGCAGCACCATTCAAATGGTCGCTGCCCTTGGGCCGCTTCACAGAGAATTCGCTCTCAAGAGAATCGTGGTCAGCACCTATCAATCCGTTTCCGGTACCGGACGCGGCGGTGTGGCAGAACTCGAAGAGCAGATGAAGAATCCGGAAGCCAAACCCGATGTATACCCCTGTCCTATCCTCGGCAACCTGATCCCCCAGATCAGTTCGCTCAAGGATGAATTCCCGGGATATTACAATGAAGAGATCAAAATGATCAAAGAAACCCGCAAGATCCTGAACGTACCTGAACTCGCAGTCAGCGCTACCTGCGTAAGAGTTCCTGTACTCAAGGGACATGCCGAAGCCGTGAACGTGGAATTCGAAAAGCCCGTTAGTGTTGATCAGGCCCGGGAGGTACTTGCCGGAGCCGAGGGAATTGAAGTCATGGACGATGCAGCAAACGGCGTTTATCCGACTCCGCTCATGGCCGCAGGCAAGGATCCGGTTTACGTAGGCAGGCTGCGCCAGGACTCTTCTGTAGCCAATGGTCTGGATATGTGGGTTGTGGCTGACAACATCCGCAAGGGTGCAGCCCTGAATGCGGTCCAGATTGCAGAGAAAATGGTTGAACTGGACCTGATCAAATAAGACTTGCTCAGCAAAGAGCATCACTCTTTTTTTCAGCCCCTCATCCCTCTTTTCTCATTACTCTTAACTGTATTTCATATTGCTGCTATTTTGCAGTATATTTTTCCAGCAGCCTCACGTCCTGCTCAAGCATATCGGGATTGTCCTTGGGAAATACCCCCACGCATACCGCGTCTGTATCCCGCATCTTTGAGGCAGTAAAAGCAAAGGCTTCCTCTGGATCATTGCGGCCTGCAGCCATGATCTTGTAATGAATCACCGGCCTGGACAGATCCTGGATTAAGTCTGTCATTTCGCTGCGATCCTCATCCGCAAAGCATTCGGTTGCGCCATGCACATGTTCGGCCTGTTTGCTGCGGTCTGAGGGGTTGTAATGACAGCACATGTAGAAATCTGTATCCAGCACCTTCTCCGCTTCCCGGAATACACCCGGGTTGTGCCCGGCGATTCCTGCGGATTTTCCTGCGGATCGGATTTCATCCAGAAGGCCCTGCACTGATCTAATTTCTCCATCCGCCAGATATTTATCCATGACGCCACCGTGAATATAAACCGCGCTGGCTCCGAACTTGATTGCTCGCTGAATACTCACTTCCGACGGCCCGAGTTCCGGACAGGTCTGCGCAAACCACTGAAGGGTTCCGCCCTCATCCCAGTATTCCAAAAGGGTTCTGCAGATATGAAAGTCAGCGCGGGCAATCAGGGTATTGATTCCCAGGGTTTCGGCCTGACGAAAAAGTTTCTTGATATTTTCAGCTGAGAAATAATGCAGCATCCGGTTGTCTTCCTCACAGGTCTGATGAGAAAAACCGCTGAACGGATTTCCGCCCAGAATGAATGTGCTGACCGTACGATCTCCAATTGAGATAGAACGCATAAAAAACTCCCTGGAAATGAGTTCAGAAAATCTCGTTTAAAATAAAAAATGCCCGGCAATACAGCCGGGCATTAAAGTGTACGTGTTCTTTGTTACACTGCAACTACTTTTGTAGCGCACGGGCCTTTCTTTCCTTGGCCAACTTCAAATTCAACTTTCTGACCTTCATTCAGTGTTGCAAAACCTTCTGTCTGAATTTCAGAATAGTGAACAAAGAGATCGTCGCCACCGTCGTCCGGGGCAATAAAACCATATCCTTTGCTCGCGTTAAACCACTTAACTGTACCAGTACCCACTGTCCTGTCCTCTCTGCTCTTTCAAAGAGCAATAAAAACTCTCTGTCTTACCAACGAAGATATTATCGAGAGTTCCTTAAAACAATATCTTCTTAAACATATGAAAACTAAATATACGGTCATTCAGCCACAATAAAGTATAGGGAAAAAACATAATATGCAATAACTTTATTAAAATTTTATTCCTTTTCTTTCCATTCTGCTTTTAATCCTTGCACCCCGACGCAAGTGAGAATATAATAAAAATACAACTTTCATTCCCGGGAGAAATCATGATCAAACAACTCGCCCATATCTGTATCCACTCTACGGACCTGAAAAAAACCGAAGAATTCTACTGCAGCACCTTGGGGCTTGCAAAAACATTTGACTTCTACAGAGACAATCAACTGGCCGGTTTTTATCTGAGCGCAGGCGCCGGTACATTTATCGAAGTCTTCAGTGGTTCTCCGCCAGAACTGCCAGGTACGATCCGACATATCTGCCTGGAGGCTGAGAACCTTGATGCGTTCGCCGACCGTCTGAAGGAAAAGGGAGTCGACGTCAGTGACATCAAGGTCGGTGCAGACAACAGTCGGCAATTCTGGACAAGCGATCCAGATGGAACCGAGATCGAGTTCCACGAGTATACGGAAAAAAGCTCCCAGCGAACCGGACAAGATGCAATCCTCAAGTAAACGCTGACTGGAGGTCTATCCATGAACATTGAACTGACCGATGACCAGGTCCGTGAAGCGAAATCACGGATTCATGCTTTTCTCGAAGAAACGTATGAAGAAAACGCAGGAGAAATCAAAACCCGTGCACACCTGGACTTCTTTCTCCGGGAACTGGCCCCCTATGTCTACAATCAGGCCATCCGGGATGCCTGCACATACATGCAGGATAAGACCATACTTCTGGAGCAGGATTATTTTGTCCCTGAAAAATAACCGTTGAAAAAGAGGAGTCTCTCATGCTGAGAAGAACAGCGGCTCAACTATTTCTCATGGCAGCATTCCTCTTCCTTTTTGTATCACAGGTTGAATCCGCACCCAAACCCAAACTGCTCAAACGCCAGCGTCTCAAAAGCCACCCAAGTCCCAATGCCTGGTTTCATCTTTCTTTACCCGCAGACGGAAAAACAAACAAACCCCTTCCCCTCTACCTCTTTCTTCACGGCGGCCACGTGGGCACAGGAACTCCGGATAACATCATTGCCTTTCACCAGATCATCCCGGAACTCAGCACATCGATCACAATATTCCCCAACCACTTGTACTGGTTCTGGTCTCACCCTTACGAGTCACAGTATATCATGGAAACCCTTGATGCGGTCATGAAACGTTTCCGTGTGGACAGAAAGCGAATTTACGTAATTGGAGGATCCATGGGTGGAAACGGTGCCATGCACTTTGCGGCTGAATTCCCGGAAGTCTTTGCCGCGTGTGCCCCGCTCTCCTGCTGGTGCCAGTTCATCCCGGTAAAAAAAGCTGCGGTCATGCCGATCTTCTCCGCACATGGAAAAAAAGACAAACAGGTTCCCATTAAATGGGCGCATGATATTCGCAAACGCTTAAAGGGGATCAAGGGGTTAAATCTCGAATACAGGGATATCGACTGCGGACACCAGCTGCCCATGAAAGTTTATAAAGATGCGGTCAAATGGATTTCTCAATTCAGGAATCCCCGAACGTTCTCCATGAAAGCCATGAAGGCTCGTGCGGAAAAACTTTCGGAAAAAACCTGGATGAAGCGTCGTGAATACCGGATGGGTTACTTGAATGCAAAGGCATGGTGGTTGCTTACCTGCGAGAACAAATCCCTGCGGGATTATCCAAAGGCACTGATCCTGGCCGAAGAAGCGAACAAAATGGCCAAAGGAAAATCCGCCCCCATACTGGATACGCTTGGACTTGCTTATTTCTGCTGCAAAAAGATTGAGAAAGCTGTTGCCACTGCAGAAAAGGCTCTATCGATGCTTCCCAGAAAAGCACCTGAAAACGTTCGCAAAGAATTCACCGAACGGCTTGCGAAATACAAAAAAGCTCTCAAAAAATAGAGCCTATTCTTCAAAACGGACTGATTTTCCAGACCAGCTCAAAACACTGAGCCCCGCAACGACAAATACAAGTGAAAACAAAACACCAGAGACCTTGCCGGACACACTTTTCGGATGGTCATTACCGGATCTGTATCGTTTCATCTCAGCTTTATTAAAAGTCATCAGCTGTAGAGCGGACCAAAGTTCGTGCATGCCCGGTAATCCGAACCTTCCGGATCCATGCCGAATGCTGACCATGCGCTCGGCCGGTACACGGTTTCCACATTGTGCATGCACACAGGAATGCGCAGCATGGAGGCGAGTGTAATCAGATCTGCGCCAATATGACCGTAGCTGATGGAACCGTGGTTGGCTCCCCAGTTGGCCATGACCGAATAGACATCCTCAAACGGTCCGTTTCCAGTCAGCCGAGGAACAAACCAGGTTGTCGGCCATGTGGGGCTGGTCCGGGCATCCAGGGCATCATGGACTTTTTCCGGAAGTTCAGCTGTGTGGCCTTCGGCAATCTGCAGAACCGGTCCGATTCCGCTGATCATGTTCAGACGGGACATGGTTACGGGCATGCCGCCGACGGTCAGGAAGTCCGTGGAATAACCGCCACCGCGGAAATACTCGACTTCGGCCGGCCGCCACAGCGTCGCGTCCAGACAGCGTTTGACCTCAACGGGCGTAACTTCCCAGAAGGGTTTGATCACGGGTTTGCCACTGCGGGTCATCTGTCCGGTGCCGTCCAGGGCCGCGGGGCCGGAATTAATCAGGTGGATGATGCCTCCCTCTGCCAGACCTTCGGGGGTTACACCGGTTACACGCTTAATGGCATCCGCACTCCAGTAGGTGCGTACGTCCGCGAAGATTTGAGCAGTTCCATTGAGCAGATAGCCGAAGAGCATGCAGATGCCGTTCAGGCTGTCGTTTTCGGTTGCCAGAATATACGGTGCACGAATCCCGTTCCAGTCAAACGAAGAGTTGAGAATCGCTTCCATGAAATCGCCGTTGGGAAAATGGTCGGTCCAGTGACGCTGTCCCTGAAAACCCGCAGCAATGGCGTTGTGTCCCAGGGCTTCCTCCTTGAATCCCATTTTTGCGAGAGCCGGATTTCCCACCATCAGATCTCGCGCAATCAGGGTCATCTGAACGACCCGCTCCCAGTCCCCGGCCTTTTGTTTGACAGACCGCTTCTTGCCGCGAGCATTGGTATCCGAACCCTCTTTGCAGTTCTTCTTGACCCATATCATAGCGCGTTTGAATTCCTGCTTATCGTAAATGCCTTCATCGAAGCGGCGCACGAATTCACTCATATCCACGTATTCGTTGCGCATGCCCAGCCAGCGCTGAAACAGGTCTTCCTGGACAATGGAACCGGCAATGCCCATGGATACCGATCCCATGGACAGGTAGCTCTTTCCGCGCATGGTTGCCACAGCCAGACCAGAGCGGATAAAGCGGAGAATTTTCTCTTTGACATCGTCCGGGATGGAGGAGTCACCCGCATCCTGTACATCCCGTCCGTAAATGCCGAATGCCGGCATCCCTTTCTGGCTGTGTCCAGCCAGAACCGCTGCCAGATAAACCGCGCCGGGTCGTTCCGTGCCGTTAAATCCCCAGACGGCCTTAGGGATCACAGGATCCATGTCCATGGTCTCGGAACCGTAACACCAGCAGGGAGTAACCGTCAGAGAAACCCCTACGCCTTCGCGGGCAAATTTTTCCGCGGCCATGGCTGCTTCAGCTACCCCCCCAATACAGGTATCCGCGATAACGCATTTTACAGGAAGTCCGTTGGCATGACGCACGCTGCGGCTGATCATCCGGGCGACTCGTTTGGCCATGCCCATGGTCTGTTTTTCCAGGCTTTCCCGTACACCGCCCAGACGGCCGTCAATGGTCGGACGAATGCCGACCGCAGGCATGTTTCCTCTCAACCGGTTTTCCGGTTTACTCTTTTCTGCTTTTTTCATTGCCATCTTCTTTGCTCCAGAAAAAAATCATTCGTGTATAACGGTTCCTACATTTAATGTCTTCACGCCTGCGCTGCGGCAGAGATCCCATACTTTGACCACAATGCCCAGGGAAGCGTTTCTGTCACCCTCAATCAGCACTTCTCGATTTTGAATCTTCGTGCTTTCCAGATTTCGCTTGAGTTCCGCAAGACTGACCCGGTTTTCCCGAAAAAAGATTTCATCAAATTCATTGATCGTGATTCTGGCAACCTTTTCTGTGACACTTTCGGAACGCTTGACTTCGGGAAGATTGACTTTGATGGAATGTCTCTGAGCAAGCGGAGAAGTAAAAAGAAAAAAAATCAGCAGCAGAAAAACCACATCCACCAGCGGCGTAATATCCACGCGTCCCTTGTCCAACGATACCGGCCGCTTGAATTTCATATTCAGTTTACCCTTTCCTTGAGCAGATTGAGCATTTCGGTTGCACTTCGCTCCATCTCCACGATCAGGTTTTCCAGGCGTCCCACCAGATAACTATGCGCCACGTACGTCACAATCGCGACCGATAAACCAAACGCAGTGGTCAGCAGGGCCTGCCAGATGCCCCCGGCAATCATACCTACGGTAAATCCGCCCTGCAGCGCTTTTTCCTCTAAACCCTGAAAGGCGTCGATCATGCCGGTCACGGTTCCCAGTAATCCAAGCAGGGGCGTGATGTGGGCAATGGTGGAGAGCAGATTCAGGTTCCTGGAAAGCCTGGGGATTTCACTGCGCGCCGCATCCTCAATCGCTTCCTTGATCTCGTCTTTATCCCGGTCCACGTTCAGTATGGCGGTACGGCAGAGTCCTGCCACGGAACCCGATGTCTCTTCGCAGAGGTTGAGGGCCTTGTGCACATCGCTGACTTCGAGCACTCCTTTGATTTCAGACATAAACGTTTCCGTGTTGATCTGCGCTACGCGCAACCGTATAAACCGCTCAATAATTACAGCCACGGCAATTACAGAACATAGCAGAATTACCCCCATCAGGGGACCGCCTTTGTACATTATCTCAAGCATAACTATCCGGCTCCTTCCTCAACAGAGGCAACAACAATCCGGTATCCTTCCACGTCGATGACTTTAATGGGAACGCCTTTCTCAATCATGCCGCCTTCGGATACAACATTCAACCGTTCGCCACGGATCTCCGCAATTCCCGAGGGCCGAAGCTGAGTTTCCGCCACGCCCTTTTTTCCCAGATACTCACTGTAATCCGGCACCAAGACCTGTTTCTTGTCCGAAATGTTCTTTTCGTCTGAGTCCAATTTGTCTTTTCGTTTTACAGGAGAAAGAATCATGGCCTTTCCAAAGGGAGTTCGCGGAAAGATGTTTACCGCCAGAACCAGCACAATGGGCAGCAGCACAACAATGGCTACAAGAAATAACGCAAAATGTGCCACACCCGCATTTCCCGCGATCACCAGACCGCCGATAAACGACATCACAGCCAACACGGTCAGCAACCCGCCCGAGGGAAGAATGAATTCCAGAAAAACAAATCCCAGTCCAAGACAAATCAGTAAAATACCCAGCCACATACTCATTGGTCCACCTTCTTAACAATAATCCGGTTACCCTGCACTTTGATGACAACAATTGACTGTCCTTTTTCAATCATTTCACCGCGCGTTACCACATCCACGCGTTTCTTTTCAATTCTGGCAATACCCGCCGGACGAAGATGTGACAGCGCAATCCCTTTTTTGCCGGTCAATTCCGGTTCGTCCGGTATCGCATCTGGCTTTCGTTTCTCCGCAACCATGGGTTGAACCTCATCGCTTGAAGGTGCCTTAAGTACAATCTTTCCGAAGATCGGAATCGACGGCAGGTATTTTTGAAAAAAATACATAAATACGAACATACCTGCAATACAAACGGCAAGCGAACCGAGATTCTGAACAAACACATCCATGTCCCAGGGATAGTTCGGATTCGGAAGATAGAATGTCTGCTGAGAAAACACAATGCTCGCTCCAACCAGCAGTATCCCGGCAATGCCCGCAATCCCGAATCCGGGAATGATAAAAATTTCCAAACATATCAGAACCACACCCAGCACAAAAAGCACGATGTCGATGACATCAGCCAATCCGAGCAGGTAATGACTGCCAAAGAATATGGCCAACAAAACGCCGCCGGCCAAACCGGGAAGACCCAACCCCGGTGTCTTGATCTCAATATAAATGCAGGCAAGGCCTATCAGCAGAATCAGACCCGCATATGTATCAATCAAACGCACCAGGTCTTCGGACCAGCTGATCTGGATTTTCCTGACATCTCCCTTGAAATCATCGATATACTTTTCAATGACCTGGTCCCGGGATTCGACAATGGCTTCAGCAAATCCCAGGTCAACCGCTTCTTTGGAGAAGATGGTCAGCAGTTTTCCCTTTTCTACAACAGTCTTCATTTCAATCCGATGTTCAATGTCCCGCTTGATGAAATTCGAAAGATCATCCAGGGATTTCAGTTTATCCGACTTTGAAGTCATATTTTCAAAGACGGCTTTCTCCATATCCGTAAGCTCAATTCCATCGCGAAGAACCGGTGTATTTTCTTTAAAACGGATCTTGCTTTCAAAGGTCTTATACATCTTCTGAATGGTTTCTTCCAGCTCCCTGCGGTCTACGTACTCGCGTTGTTCGTTTCGGCGAATGGCATATATTTCCAGCTCTTTGTCCACCATGGATTCAGAAAGTTTAACCGGATACCCATTCCGCTCAGCCAGATTCCGAAAGTGGGCACGAAGCATTGTTTTGTATTTCTCACCAAGCTCAACAATCCCTCCCTGAGTCATGGCAATCGGCGCGCAGTCACCAATCTTGGTGTCCGGTTTCATATAAAGATCGTTGCAGGAAAGAGAAATCAGGGCACCAGCGGATATGGCTTTTTTGACCACAAAGGCCACTGTTTTCGGCCCTTTGATATCGGTAATGGTTTTGGATATCTCAATCGCGGAGTCCACGCGTCCACCCCATGTATCGACTTCAAATATAATCAGGCGCGGATTATATTTCTGTGCCTCCTTGACGGTCCGATCCACGTAATACGCCAGTCCCGGATCGATCGGACCGCGAACGTCCACCACCACCACCTCCGAGTGTGCTGATTGTTCATCGGCACAGATTACCGAGATAAACAGTCCAATACATGCCAGAAAAACTACAACTGATTTTGCTGTGTTTTTATTCGCAAAAGCCATTTCTTCCTTTTCTTTTCCTTATGGTTTCTCCACCATACAACCAGGCGGAGTGTTACAGGATAGGAGATCAGGGCGCTGATCAACCCCACAACAAGAGACCCGATAATCAGTGCCAGCAGAATCTGCGCCCAGTTCTCGAGCCATCCCTGCAATGCGTTTCCAATACCATAAATAAAATTATACGGAAAACCGCCGTTTCCCTTGAAGAATCCGGCAAATTTTTCATACGGAATCGAATCACTCATTACGACAAATCTGCCGACCCGGTAATTGAAATAATATACCGGCACAACGGTCAACGGATTGGTAATCCATACCGGAACCAGTGCGCAGACCCGGTTGGCCCGAAGCGCCCAGGCAATGGAAAACGCGAGCAGCATCTGAAAAGGAATCGTCGGTGTCATTCCGATTCCCACGCCAATGGCCACACCCAATGCAATGGAATGGGGTGTTGACTTCTGGCTCAATATCTTCCGGACATTCCGCTTGAACGCGACAAAAATCCGGCGCTGAAATATGTTGCCGCTCTTTTTCAACGGATCGCCTTTACCGAAAAACGAAAACTGAAAACAGCTACAGCGTATGCTGAAGACCGGAAATGATTATACCCGCTATCCGGTAATAGTCAAGAATCTCTGCGGCAGGAAAAATCGTTATGATTTCTTGTTTCGCCGGTCGTTTTCGCACCGAAGCGGTAGATTCCAGATATCGATAAATCCTTGAGCGGATTCGTGCCGGAAGGTGTCGTCTCTGCTGTATGTGGACAGCGATTTATTGTAGAGCGAATAACCGGATTTTCTGCCAATGATTGTGCACATGCCCTTGTAAAGTTTGATTCGGACAACGCCTTCCACGTATTTCTGGGTCCGGCTGAAAAAGGCGTCCAGGGCTTCCCGGAGCGTGGAAAACCACAGTCCGTAATAGACAATCTCCGAATATCGTTTGGAAAGGATATCCTGAAAGTGAAGCGTCTCGCGATCCAGCACAAGGGCTTCCAGCGCTTTGTGCGCCTGAAAGATAACCTGACCGGCCGGTGCCTCGTATACCTCCCTGGACTTGATACCGACCAGACGGTTTTCCACCATATCCGACCGTCCGACACCATGAGCGCCGGCGATTGTATTCAGTTCCTCAATCAGCTGTACAGGTTTTCTGGGTGTGCCGTTCAGGGCCACGGGCACACCATCGGCAAATTCAATTTCAATCACCTCGGGCGTGTTGGGTGCCTTTTCCGGAGACACCGTCATCCGATAGGCGTCTTCCGGCGGTGCCTTCCAGGGATCTTCCAGTACACCGCACTCAATGCTCACCCCCCACAGATTGCTGTCAATGCTGTACGGAGATTCCCTGGTAACCGGTACGGGGATGTTAAACCGCTGGGCATAATCGATCTCCGCTTCCCGGGATTCGAGGTCCCATTCCCGAAGCGGGGCAATGATCTCTTTGTCCGGGACCAGTGCGGCAATGCCGGCCTCGATCCGAACCTGGTCGTTGCCTTTGCCCGTGCACCCGTGGGAAAAATACCGGCAGTTGTTTTCCTCGGCCAGGTTCACCATTTCTTGTTAACGTCCCAGAGTTTGTGGGGACTGGAGTTTAATTCCTCTGAGTA
>CAZGEP010000108.1:0-17107 GCA_964524955.1 uncultured Planctomycetota bacterium
CCATGAAGGAATAGACTTTTTCTCTGGTTTCGATTCATGATACTTTTTAAGACGCTCGCTTTCCCGCCTGGGTGAACGTTTGTGTCCGGCACCTGCGCGGGGACGGTGGTTCCTTAGGCCCGCCGGGATGATATCGCTCTCCGGCTCTTTGCCGTCAATCACGAGTTCCATGTCCGCGATCAGTTCAACAGGGCTCTGGTACCGTTCAGCCGGGTCTTTGGCCATCATGCGTTCAATCATTACGCAGCAGTTGTCTGATATCCGGGGGTTGAGTTCCTGGGGATTGGGGATCTGCTCGCTCAGGTGTTTGGTCAGAACCACGGCCGCGGATGTGCCTTCAAACGGGGTCCGGCCGGTCAGCATGTAGTAGAGGGTAGCGCCCAGGGAGTAAATATCGCTTCGGGTGTCAATCTCTTTGTCTCCGCGCGCCTGTTCCGGTGAAACATAATGCGGGGTGCCTACCATCATGCCGGTCATGGTCACTTCTGTCTCGGAATCCACCTGCTTGGCAAGGCCCATGTCACAGACATGGGCAATGTCCTGGTTGTCAATCAGGATGTTATCCGGTTTGATATCTCTGTGAATGATGCCCATTTCACTGGCATACTGAAGGCCGCGGGCCACCTGCATGGCGTAATGCAGGGCTTTTTCTTCTTTGAGGCCTTTGCCTCTGGGAATGACTTCCTTGAGGGATTTGCCCTCAATGTAGTCCATGACAAAGTAATGGCGGTCGTTGTGGGAGGAGACTTCCAGGCCGCGTACAATGTTGACGTGGTTCATCCTGCCCGCGGTGCGGGCCTCCCGCAGAAAGCGCTCAATAAACTGCTTGTCTTTGGAGAGCTTTTTGGGCAGAATCTTGATCGCCACCATCCGGTCCATGGATTTCTGACGCGCCAGAAATACTTCACCCATGCCGCCCTGGCCAAGCTTTTTGATGAATTCATACCCGGGGATAAGTTCGCGGGTCTGCTCCCGGCCCTGTTCTTCCAGCAGGGCTTCAAGCTGGCGGCGGGTCAGGTATTCTTCTTTAATCAGAAATTCACCGAAGGGTATTTTGGAGCCGGCCTTAAGGGATTTGTTAAACCTGGCAACTGCTTCCTTGAGCTGATTAGCAGTAATATGACCGTGGCGAACCGCTATTTTTCCCAGGAGCGTACGCGCGTCCTTTTGTGACATTACTTATCCTCCGTTTTTCTGTAAATTGTTGTATTTGAACATAATACAACACGTTGAGCAGTTTTCAAGGGAAAAAACAGTCAATGGTCGATGGTTGAGAGCTTAACTACGGACGGGATTAAAGATAAAAACATGCGTATCCAGCAGAAAATTCACTTCTCACCTGTCCAGAAATTATCCGGAAGCGGAGAATCAAAATCTTCACTGGTAATTGCGGTCCCAACATGCAGACCGGAAATCCTTTTGCCAATCGGCAGTATTCTGGCAACCGGTTTTTCGTTATCGTTGAGAATAATAATCTTTCCCAGCTCTACGCTGTGAATTAAATCTTTGAAATGCGCCTGGGCTTGTGGGCTTGTTTCAGATCTACTGTTTTTGTCTGCATAATGGAAACTCCATCAATGAAAATATAGTTAAGTATACCTTCAATTGCCTGTTAAATAAAGCTTTTTTATGACAATATTATTATTTTTTTTCATCCAATGTTACTTCATTTTATTAAAAGTTCTTTAGACAGGTTTAACAGAATTTACGGGATAAATGCGGATGAGACTCTTTGTCGGCCTGTAACGTACTCCTGCTTTTCTATTGCGTCATTTGCGTCTCTTGCTATAAAGGGAACGCAAGAGACGCTATTGGCAACTGCCACAGACGGTCATTGCCTGGTTCTTTCAGATATCTCAGAAAAAATAAAACCGCAAAAAGGTGCAGAAAGCGCAAGAAGTTAACACTACAACGTAAATTTTCATGAGCCAAATTTTACGTTGTAGTGTTAAGTAGAGCAGCACTCAATAAAGTGAACGAAAAGACCATGGTATTCTAAATCGCAATCGGAAAAGGCAGTCCTTAACAAATTTGAATAACTCCGTATTTCACGCCACGCTTAGACGGCGCATCGGTATTCGCCTTGCTCAGTAATTCCCTATTCAAACTCCCGGGGATGGCGCTTCTTGAGCTCTTCAACCGCCCAGCCTCTGCCGGTGACCTCGAGACGCTCACAGTATTTTTTCAGTTTTCCTCTGGCATGAAACGGACCGCCTTCTTTGATAACGGTCCAGAGCGGATCCACTTCGCACTCGGGTGACATTTTGATCATCTGACGGTCATGCCACGCAAGCAGCCGGTGGGCGGCTTCCCGGCATATATCGGGTTTTTCCGCAGCCAGGTCGTTCTGTTCATGCGGGTCTTCTTCAATGTTGAAGAGCATTTCCTGCGGAAAGAGCCAGTATCCGTCGTGGTATGTGCGTATATACAGCCACTGCCCGAAACGGACCGACCGCTGACACACATGCGCGCATTGACTCAGCACCAGATCGTCCCGACCGCACTCGGTGCCATCACGCAGCGCGGCTGCGTAACTCTCTCCGTCCCAGCTGGAGAAAGATTTGGCTTTCAGCAGTTCCGCGAGCGTAGGCAGCAGATCCAGGTTGTAATGAAAGCCGTTGTCCACGGTCCCGGCTTTCATTCCCGGCCAGCGGACAATCATGGGAATGCGGTGCGTGATATTATCCGATGTTCCGTGCTCCGCGTAAATCCCGAGTTCCCCCTGATTTTCTCCGTGGTCTGACGTAATAATCACAATCACATCATCCATGACTCCCTTCTTTTCCAGGGCATCGAAAATAATACCGGCCTGCCTGTCTGCGCAGGCAATGCCGCAGTCATACCCGTCCATGTGTTTCTTCAGGTCATCCATATTCTCGATTTTCGGAACATGCCTTGGAAGATGTGGTTTTTCTTCACTGTCGTACATATTGATTTCACTGGCGGAATGCGGTCCCACTCGCTGGATGTGTTTTTCCAGAACCTCTTTGGTAATCCATTCCGGTAGAGGATCATTCTCAAACGGATTTCCTGATTCGGCAGGCGCCCTGTAATGAGTGTGCGGATCCCAGTAATTCACATGAAGAAACCAGTTATCATCCGTACCATTGTCTTCAATCCACTTGAGAACCGTTGGCGTAATTTCTTCACCCGATTCAGAGCCGGACTTTCCGGTATTGTGCATTTCATTGAATCCACCGTAAAACCACCAGGCTGCGTGACGCTCACCAAAAGGGCTGATTGAAGCGGTTTTCATACCAGCGTTGCGAAATATCATGGGCATGCACTCGTACTGATGGCGATCCTTGAAACTTCTCGAACCTCCATTCAACCGCATGTCCGCGGCAGTACCGCCGTGTCCTACTGCACCAGTATGAATACCGAAACGACCGGAAAAGAGTGCCGCCCGGCTGGGCAGGCAGGGTGCGTCTGAACAGTAGTAATTGTCAAACCGGACGGCTTCGGCAGCTATCCGGTCGATATTGGGCGACGTATCCCGGTGATACCCGTAACACCCGAGATGATCAGGCCGAAGCGTATCAATATCCAGCATTAAAACTCTCATTTCAGACTCCTTGAAAAAATCAAATGGCTTCTGCTTCTTCTCTGAGAACAGCAAGGCGCTGTTCCGTATCATTCGTTGTCCGAATGCCCATGCATTCGGCAACAGCAATCACACCAACCGCTGTGCTTCCGTTAAAGACAACAGCAGCGCTGCGTCGCACACCATTGGAATTAAAGACCGTATCCGCAACACACCGGTCTTTTTCGGCTCTCTGTATCCTTTTTTTTACATCCACTGCTGTCAGATTTCCCTGCTTTCCGTCTTCCACATAAGTCCAGAACTTGTTCTTTCCGGGTTCACGATCCAGAAATGCATATGCTGCTGCAGCAACCGCATCCAGCTCACCGATCCAGGAGCGGACAAATCCGATTCGAGCGCGCACAGTAACCTCCTGTCCGGGTGGATCTCTCCGCAGCACCAGAACCATGCCCGGGTCTGCGGGCACATACCATTCCGCTGCATGACCCGTGCGAACAGCCAGATTATTCAACGCATTAAGAATCCGATCCTGAAACCCCTGAGTCAAGCCGCTCACCGGCACCAGCATCATGGAGGCCCGGTACGTGGAAGAATTCTCGTTCTTGTATACGGCTCCGTAATCCATAAGGGTACCCAGAATCCGAAAGAGAGACGCACGCGGATACCCTGTTTTTCTGACAAGCTGATCTACTGTCAGATCCGGTTCCTGATTCAGAATCGTAATAATTTCAAGGCCGCGTGTCAATGCCGGCGTTTGTGACTTTGCGCTCATAATAATCTCATATTTGAATTCTGTTCCATATATAATACTTTTAATATTCACACTGTCAACAAAAAATACGAAAAAAGTCTTGAGATTTTTTTCTTCACTGTTATCTTTACACTCTCAACACCGGTTATTTCAAGGGACAGCATTAATGACAAACACAGAGCTTACCGAGAAAATATCTCAACTGAAAAAAGATCGAAATGCGATTATTCTCGCGCATGTATACCAGCAGTCCGACATACAGGATATCGCGGACTTTACAGGTGATTCTCTGGGACTCAGCCGACAGGCAGTGGAGACAGATGCGGATGTCATTGTCTTCTGCGGAGTCCGGTTTATGGCCGAGACCGCATCAATTCTCAATCCGAAGCGAACCGTGCTTCTTCCGGAACTTCGGGCCGGATGCCCCATGGCGGATATGGCCGATGTGCACCAGATCCGGGAAATGAAAAAAAAACACCCGGATGCACTGGTCGTCAGCTACGTGAACAGCACGGCTGATGTCAAGGCCGAATCCGATATCTGCTGCACATCTGCCAATGCGGTCGCGGTTGTTGCCTCGCTTCCGGAGAAGCCGATCATCTTTCTTCCAGACAAAAACCTTGGCACCTACACAGCCAGCGAAACCGGGCGGAAGATCATCCCCTGGAAGGGCTTCTGCTACGTCCATGAAAGACTGATCACAACCGAGACCGTACAGAATCTTAAAACAAAACACCCGGAAGCCCTTGTACTGGTCCACCCGGAATGCAATCAGGCGGTTGCTGGCCTGGGTGATTTTATCGGCAGCACCACTCAGATGATGACCTATGTGGCGGACAGTCCGGCGCAGGAATTTATTATTGCCACAGAACAGGGCATGATTCATGCGCTCAAAAAGAAGAATCCGGACAAAACCTTTTACGCAACCAACGGCATCTGCAGCGACATGCGCCTGATTACCCTGGGAAGCGTTTTGAAATCCCTGCAGCATCTGCAGCACAGGATCCAGGTTCCGGAGCCAGTGCGGACCCGGGCGGAACAGGCCCTGCAGAAGATGCTATCGCTTTAATTGAGAGACCATGAATCCTGTTGAAGAAATCGACCTGGCCCGAAAAAAACTCAGTCTGGGCAAAAACGCATCCCTAACCCAAGTAAAGGCAAATTACCGCCGTCTGATCATGGAAAACCATCCGGACCGATGTCCGGCTGATCAAAAAAAAGCTGCCGCCAAAGCCTCCGCAGAACTCAACAGGGCCTATAAAATACTACTCCAATACTGTGAACAATTTGAATTTGATTTCTCAGAACAGGAAGTTCGAAGAAATCTTCCCCCGGAACAGATGCTCCGCAGCCGGTTCAGTGATGATCCGGTCTGGGGCAAATGGAACGATTGATGAAAGGAGCAGCAAATGACCTGGGAAATGATACTGGACAAAGCTGAGAGAATACTCACACACAAGATCGCAACCATCAACGAAACAGAATTGACCCCCCAGACCATAATTCTCTTTCTCGCGGTCTTTGCCCTTTTGCTCATTATCTCAAAAATACTCACCCGGGTGATTGACTCTAAAGTGCTTACCCGACTGAGAATAGACACCGGTCTTCAATACGCGCTCAAGCGAATCATTCACTACGTCCTTTTGATTATTTCAGCAGTATTTTCTTTTCAGCTGATCGGGATCGACTTTACCGGCCTGGCCGTAATCTTCGGTTTCCTCTCTGTGGGCATTGGTTTCGGACTTCAAAACATTACTTCGAATTTTGTATCCGGCCTGATCATTCTGCTCGAACGGCCGGTCAAGGTCGGAGACCGGATAAGTGTCGGAGATGTTCAGGGAGAAATCCAATCCATCAACATGCGTTCGTCCACCATTCAAACATTGGACGATATCACAATCATCGTTCCCAATTCTCAACTGATTGAATCCCAGGTCACAAACTGGTCCTATGGCCATACACGCATGCGGGTACGCATTCCCATCGGTGTCTCGTATGACTCAGACCTGGATACGGTCACCCAGGCCCTTATGAATGTTGCCAACGCGCACGATAAAGTAATGGACACCCCGGCGCCTTCTGTAATTTTTGATGAATTCGGCGCATCTTCATGGAACCTCTTTCTTGCGGTATGGATTAATAACAACCGGGACTACTTTGCCGTCAAGTCCGACATTAACAAAGCGATTGTCCACAAATTCCGTGAAAAGAACATTGAGATCCCGTTTCCGCAGCAAGACATACACTTCCGAAACGCGATCCCGACTCCGGGAGCAATGAATTAACCCTATCTTAACCAAACCTTAATCACCACTTAATCCTGACACACTATAGTTGTTGTGTTAAGACGCAATGTCTTCGTAACCTCTGTTTTGACGAACCTCCCCATGACTACTGCAAATCTTCCGTCAAAGCCTTCCCTGCCTGACACACAAACCATCATCAAATCCATCGCAGCCGAACTTCAGCCTATTGCCAACATCCATACCGGCGCCAGCCTTGGTTTTGAAAGCATTCTTACCGGACATGAAAAACTGGGATATAAAAACATACACAACCTCTACTTCCAAGAAACGTCTGTTTGTCACCAACATGGTGAATCTGGCTCATTCCATGTCTGTACTGGTCATCGCCAACGGTATCCAAAATATGAAAGAGTATTTTCTATGCAAGGACCTGGGATGCGACTTTGTTCAGGGCTCCTTTATCCAGCCGGCAACCAATAATCCTCAACTCTTGAAATTCTCCAGTGATAAAATCGCAGCGTACAGCAAGAGTGACCGCCGGGAAAGTTCCGCTGAAGAAAAACTTATCACCGAACACCTTTGTTATATCCCTCCGATCCGCATCAACGCCACTATGATGACGGTTTTTGACTACTTCAAACCCTTTAACGACAACTACGGCCTTCGCGCCGGAGACCGGCACGGAAACCGCAGACAATTTTCTTTGCTCAGCTGCTGCGCAGCTGTCTTCCAGCTGACACCCGACCGTCAGACCGACTCGACTGAGTCAATCTTCCGCGAACTCGCCCGCCTCAAGAAACTGGCTAAGTATTCCGGGGAGGATGGCATATACGTGAGAAAAGTCTACTAATTCAGAATCGGAACTCCAGATTCCAGTTGCCGCTTTTGAAGCTACCGTGAAGGTTTGGGATGTTGTAGTATTGCGAATTAGACGATTGTCTTCTGCAGGGAAGCAGAATATAGGTAGGACGATGAAGCAAATAACCGTTGTAGAAGTTCAAATAGGGATTCCAGCGGGATTCACCTCTGCCTGATCTGCGTGAACGAGAAGCCAGATCCCTTCCGGCATCATTCACAATATTCCGCCGGATCACGGCCTCGGCTTCGGTCCGCAGAATATCATCCCGCACCTTTTCATCAATCCACCGACCTCGAAAAAAAACCTTTCCCTGGGCCAGCATCTTTTCTTCCAGCGTTACCCATTTTCCCTCATATTTGACATATCCCAGTTCCAGGCGGGCTTCTTTGTGTTCCGGATTGAGCTTGAGTATTTTGCGAAACACCTTACGCCGGGACGTTGCCAGACGGTTGAGTCTGGCCCACTCGGCAAGTTCAATGAGTGTTTCAATATTATCGCCGGATTTTTCAAAACGCGATTCAAATTCCGCTTCTTTTTTTTCCCGTTCCGTCTTTCCCTTCTTGATTTCCTTGATTTCGGATACAGGAATATCAATCGCTGCCTTGCCGCTGCCGACCGTTATCTGAAGTCTGACTTTCGTGTCATCCTGATGAATAATATCCCCTTTGTGTATATCTCCATTTTTCTTAATAATCTCATCCGAAAAAGAGAAAACAAGGCTGAACAAGAGGAAAATTGATGTCAGCAGAAAACGTTTCATCGTCATCATCCTTATGCAAAGTTAAACACCATAAAAATAGTATACCCTAAAAACGCCGATTGTCAACCAATGCAGCAGAAAAAGTCAATACAACATTGACACATCGTAAGTGACTTGATAGAATAGCTCTACTTACTTTGGGAGAACATTGTGACCGTACGAAAACCGGCTGTTGCCGGCACCTTTTACAACGGAAGTCGTGAAAAACTGCTCCAGCAAATCCAGGGCTTGGGTCCGGAATCCCGGGACGAGAGAACCGCTGTCGGGATCATGGCCCCGCATGCCGGTTATGTTTACTCCGGAGCAATTGCAGCACACGTTCTTTCCTGCGTGGAAATCCCGGGAACCATTGTCATTCTCTCCCCCAATCACACGGGCATGGGCCGACCGGTTTCCATATGGCCGGACGGCGCATGGCAGACACCGCTGGGTGACGTCCCCGTGGAAACGGAACTCATCGAAATCCTTCTTGAATTCGACTCCATGTTTGAAAAAGATTATGACGCGCATGCACGCGAGCATTCCATTGAGGTGCAGCTCCCCCTGCTTCAATATATGCGCAATGATGTTCACATTGTACCCATTACCATTTCTTCCCATTCACCGGACAAGCTGATTGCACTGGGTACGTCCCTTTCCGGTGCAATACGCAGATTCAATAAACCGGTCCTGGTGCTCGCCAGCACAGACATGACACACTTTGAAGATGCCCGCTCGGCTGAAGAAAAGGACCGGCTGGCACTGAACCGTATCCAGGAAATGGATCCGGAAGGATTGATTCAAACCGTCAGAGAGAACAGAATCAGCATGTGCGGGTACGCGCCCACCGCTATCATGCTTCAATACGCCAATGAATCAGGCGCCGCCAACGTGGAAATCACCGGCTACACCCACAGCGGTGAAGTCTCTGGTGATTTCAATTCCGTGGTCGGTTACGCGGGCGCGATTATTTATTAATTTATTTGGAGAAGGTTGTATGGCTAAGGGTAAACCGGTTAAGACAGGCATTCTCGGACTTGGAAGAATTGGCTGGAATCATCACGCAAAACTCATGTCTCAGCACAAAAACTTTACCGTCAGCGCAGTCGCCGATCCGCTCGAAGACCGCCGCAGAGAGGCGGAAGAGGAATTCGGCTGCTCCGCGTACAAGAACCTCCGCTCCATGCTCGAACAGTCGGATGCGGAATTGATTGTGGTGGCTACACGAAGTGTGGATCACTGCAAACACGCGATTCAAAGCCTTCAGGCCGGCAAGCACGTTCTGCTTGAAAAACCGGCAGCAATCAATGTCGGACAGATGGACAAGATCATCCGGGCCGCCAAAAAAGCCCGTAAAATCGTGACTGTTCACCAGAACCACCGCTTTTCAGACCGGGCACTCTTTCTCAAAAAACAGATCGACAGCGGAATCATCGGCAAGGTATTTGAAATCCGTCACACCAATCATGCATTCAACCTTCGCAATGACTGGCAGACGCTGAAGAAAAACGGCGGCGGCCATCTCTTTAACTGGGGTGTCCACTCGCTGGATATGAATATATTCCTGATGGGATCACCGGTTGCCGAGATTTGGGGAGACCTCAAACACCTGGTCGCCGGCGGTGACGCGGATGATTACTTCAAGGTACTGCTTCGCGGAAAAAACGGCTGTCTGGTGGACGTGGAAATGTCCTATGCCGCCAACTTTGACGGTCCGGAACTGGTAATCATGGGCACCTGCGGAACCATTGTCAACAATAAAAACTCCGCAACCATCAAGTATTTCAAGCCCACCAAAGCCATGCTCAAAGGCGGCGCGGATGACGGCGTACCCGCTGACCGCAAGTACGGCCATGTCATTGCGCAGATCAACTGGAAGGAAAAAGAATACGAGAAAATCCCTGCCCAGAAGGCGGATTTCTACGGCAACCTTGCTTCCGCGATCCGCAAAAGAACCAAACTGATGATTACACCAGAAAGTGTCCGGGAACAGCTGCGGGTAATTTCAAAAGTCCGTACACTCTCTGCGTCCAAACGAGGCGATCTCTACAAACACCGTCCGTAACGGGGAGTCTGCACCTTTATGAATACACGCAAACGGCTCTTCATATTTGACATGGACGGAACCCTGGTCGATTCCAGGGCAGACATTACCATCGGCGTCAATATCATGCGCAAACAGTACGGTCTCGGCCCACTTGCGGTCGAGACCGTCTGCTCCTATGTTGGAAACGGACCGGACCAGCTGGTGGAACGTGCGCTTGACGGCATTGACTTCTCCACAGCAGAAGCCCTGTCCGTTTTTATGGATGCCTACAGCAGACATGCCAATGAGAAAACCATACCCTACCCCGGTGTTATGGAGGGGATTGAACAGCTTCATACAGGCGGAGACCTTCTGGCCGTGTCCACCAACAAGCCCCATGACTGTTGTGTTTCCATTATCAGACATCTGGGAATGGAGCACCTGTTCTGCTCGGTAATCGGTGAAGGCGCCGACTTTCGTCTGAAACCCGACCCTGAGATACTCCATCACATCATGAAGGAAAATAAAACGCCGGCCGAATCAACGTATATGGTCGGAGATCATCATACAGATATTGAGGCGGGCAAGCGTGCCGGAGTTCAAAGCATATTTCTGACATATGGCATCGGTAAACTCAACCACACGCAGCCGGATCTCAGCTTTGACAGCTTTACGGAGTTTATCAAGCATTTTGTCTAAGGGCACTGCGGTATGTGGCAAACCATTTTAACACGTCTGGCTTCATCCCTGGTTACACTCTTTGTTATTGTAACCCTTGCATTCTTTCTGATCCGTATACCCAGGGGATCGCCGTTCCGGTATGAAAAAGACGTATCCTCGATCGTACGACAAAACATCATAAAAAAATACGGTCTGGACAAACCGCTTTACATCCAGTACCTGATTTATCTTAAAACCGTACTCAAGGGAGATTTCGGCTACTCGACCGCGTACAGCAATATCACAGTCAATGAAATCATTGCCAAAAGCCTGCCCGTATCCATGACCGTGGGACTGGCCGCTCTGCTCTTTGCCCTGGCTGCCGGGCTGGCAACCGCCCTGATATCCACGGGATTTCGCAGCAGCCTGATCGATAATCTGGCCATGACTGTTTCCATGATCGGAATTACACTCCCGTCCTTTGTTATCGGCACACTTCTGCTTCTTTTCTTTTCATTTTATCTGAGACTCCTGCCTGTCGCCGGCTGGGGCGGATGGCAGCAGCTGATTCTTCCGGCGGTCACGCTCGGACTTGCACCAGCCGCTTACATTGCCCGCATATCCCGGACCAGCCTGATGGAACTCAGAAGCAAGGATTTTGTTCGAACCGCACGTGCCAAGGGGCTGTCTGAAAAGAGAGTTCTTTTCAGACACATGCTCAAGATATCTCTGCTGCCTGTCATATCCTACCTTGGACCGGCGGCAGCCGGAATCCTGACCGGCACCGTAGTGATCGAAAAAATATTTTCCCTGCCCGGACTGGGCAGGCACTTTGTCAACAGTGCTCTCAATCGGGATTATCCGCTGGTCATGGGAACCGTAATCATCTATGCCGTATTTCTGATTGCATTTAACATGATCGTGGACATTTCCTACCGGTACATTGACCCACGAATCCGGGAGCAGACATGAACAGATGTTCGCCCTTTTACGCATCCATCAAACGATTCTGCAGCCGCAGGATCACAATGATCGCGCTGGCCTTTCTCTGCCTGATCATTCTGCTGGCGCTGACAGCACCGCTCCTGTCCCAAATCACCGGTCTCCAGCCCGAAGCCCAGTTCCTGGACAATCAGTTCGCCTCCCCCAGTCTGTCCCATCCGTTCGGCACGGATGAACTTGGGCAGGACATCTTTATCCGCGTGCTCTACGGAGCCCGCATATCCCTGCTGGTCGGTCTGCTGGGCGCACTGGTCAGTCTGATACTGGGAACCGCGTACGGTGCTGTTTCCGGTTACATGGGCGGTAAGGTGGACAACGTGATGATGCGTATTGTTGAAGTCATTTACTCGCTGCCTTTTCTCTTTCTGATTATACTGGTCATTACCATCATACCGCAGGACATCAGCGATCAGTACAACATTCTGATCATCTTCATGATTCTCGGCCTGGTCCAGTGGCTGACCCTGGCACGAATCGTCCGTGGGCAGGTCCTGTCCCTGAAACACAGTGAATTTGTCATGGCTGCGCGCGCCACAGGCGTGGGTGGGACCGGAATCATCCTCCGCCACCTGATCCCCAACCTAACCGGTCAACTCATTGTCTACACCTCGCTGACGGTCCCCCGAATCATTCTCCAGGAATCCTTTCTCAGCTTTCTCGGGCTTGGCGTCAAAACCGCGTCCTGGGGCGTCCTGGTCCGGGATGCCATGAAACAGCTGAACCCGGTCGAGATCACCTGGTGGCCGGTGGTCTTCCCATGCCTGATCATGTCCCTGGCCCTGCTGTCGTTAAACTTCATCGGCGAAGGTCTGCGCGAAGCCTTCAGTCCGGATGCGTCTCCAGACAACGCCTGAGCTTTTTTAAATCCATCCTGCTCTTCTGTTCGTCATAGCATATAAAACCAAATCGCTTTTCGGAGAATTGCTATGACAAAGTCATTTACTCTGATCGAACTGCTGGTCGTTATACTGATCATCAGCCTTATCTCAACCGTAGTCTCCGTAAACGTAATCAAGCACATCCGGAATGCCAGGATAACATCAACAAAGGCTGCACTTCATACGATTAAAACCGGATTATTGTCTTTTAAAATAGAAACCGGCAGATTTCCGGAAAAACTCGAAGATCTGATTCAAAGGACAGACGAACGATGGAACGGCCCGTATCTTGACTGCAAAGAGGTCCCTCAAGATGCATGGCATAATGCCTTCAGATACTCACTTCAAGACAAGAAGCCCTCAGTCGTTTCATCTGGTGAGGATCAGGAATTCGACACAGAAGATGACATCAAGCTGTAAAAGATTGACCGGATAAAACATTTCCAATCTCTCCAACAATCAGTCTTGGATCACCCGGACAGGCCGGGTAATGACGGGTTGCGACAGAGCCTATATTTCATAGCGCCTCTTGCGTCTTTTGCGTTCCCATATATTTCAACCGCAAATACAGAGAATTTGGACGGGATCGACAGGATGTACAGAATAACTGCGGGATAAAATGAAACGCAAGAGACGCAAGGGACGCTATGGGAAAGATGGGTTACGGTTTCAGGCCGAAAGGCAATCCATATCCGCAGTTATGGCGTTTATTCCATCCACGAATCTTTTAAAAAATTTAGACAGGATTGACAGGATTAACGGGATAAAACATTTCGATTATTTCGTTGTTCACAATCGTTCCAGAAGTCCGTCTTGGTTTTCTGCATAAACCGGGTGATGCAGGAATTTGACATGACTTATTCTTCGAGATGAAAGAGTACCGAGGCTGGTATTTTCTGTTTTTTGATCCCCGGCCCCTGCCAGTGGACTTCCAGGCCATAGCCGCCAGTCCCCTGAAAAAAGGTCACAACAATGGGATGAAAACCGCGCGTCAGTTTGAGCGAACCGGATTCTTCCTTCATGCCGTGTCCGCCGTCGTTGTTGACGACACAGGTTTTTCCGATAAACAGCCGGGTTCCGTCATCCGATGTTGTATAAAAGGTGTAGGTTCCGTCACGGGGAATACTAATAACGCCTCGGAAATAGATCGATATATTGGCATTCCGTTTGCGAACATGCAGGCCAATCGTTTTGGTTACCCCCTTTTTCGCGGGTTTTAGTGCATCAAAACTCTTCAATTCAGCGCTCCTGGCTGCCTGTTCGTAATACACATAAACCAGTCCGGACTGAGCCAGAATGGCACTTGAAATATACTGATCCATAAAATCCTTGATCGATGAATCTTTTTTCTCACGGGTTAACTGGAAGAGATGCTTGCGCAGAGCGGTAATCTCATCAACTTCATCCGTGTCTTTGGCTTCTTTCAGATGGCGGATATATTTGGCAATGGATCCGTCCCAGTATTTGACCAACAGGTTGTTGATGAGTAAGAGCTGAATGCACAGTTCTTTTTTCTCAACCTTTGCCGCTTTACGGATATGTACGTTGAGGCTTTCTTTTTCCACGCCGGGCAATTCCGCGTACACCTGGGCAAACCGTATCCGAAGTTTCGTCGACTGAGTCCGTCGCATCAGGTCTATCCATTTCTCTTCCCCTGTGCCTTGATTCGTAATTACATCTATAGATACGGAAGCAAGCGCTTTTCGGTCAAATTTAAGAACAAAGGCCTCAAGCTCTTTTTGAAATTCTGCTTTGCTCTTGGACAGTAGAAAACCCATCATCGTTTCCAGTCCTTGCCGGCTTTCCATTTTTGTAAGAAGCCCAAGAATCGTTGTGAAATCCTTGCCGCTGAGATTCTGCAGTTTTTTTGCCAAATACGGTCCACAGACCTCAGGATTTTCCAGGAATATTTTCTCCGCTGCATACCGGTCCCGGATGGACGTCCCCCCCATCAGCAGTTTGTAATTCTCGTCACAGGAACGCCGTACCGTGGACATTCGCCGCAGTTTGTGATACACCGGGATCACCTTCCTGGCCTGGGGCGTATCCGGTAACCGGGCCATCAAGTCCCGTGCCTGGAGAATCGCCTTCTGATACTCCCCCGCTTGCTTGAGTCTGAGCACCGACTGATAGATCTTCTCAGCTTCATCGTCCGTCTTCTCTTGCTCTGCGGCCAGTTTCTGTTCAACGGTCTTCTGATCATCCGCTGAGCCTGGTTCCTGCCTGGCAGTCGTTTCCTTGTTGATTTTTTTCTCAGGATTTGCAGGTTTGGGTTCAGGTGCCTGCGGTTTCTGTGCTGCACGCGTGTTCTGTTGAGTCTTAGATGTTGCTGGCGGATCGGCTTTTTTCTCGGATTCGGACGATTCCTTTTTCCCGCATCCGCAGTCCAGGATGCACACCAACACAACAAAAATAATGACGGATACTATTTTAAAAAACATGTGGGCCTCGTTCAAAAATTGACCATAATTACTCAGCGCTGACTTTCACGGGCAAGTAAGTGTACATGTTCCAGGAAAAGAGTCAAGGTTAAATGCAAATGCTTCCGGAAATCGAATCGGTATCCTCCCGGGCTTATACGTTAAATACATCTTGAATAGTGAATCTATTTATTATAATAATGAAGTGATTGTAAAGGAATCGAAATAATCCTGTTTTTCTTGATAACAGGTTGAAAGGATTCAACTTGCAGGAATTCCCTAACAACCGGAAGATTGACAAGGCCAGCCGAGTAGTGCTGTATCTGAACGGTGCGGTTCTTATAACACTGACGTACTCAATACCCCGAGCAGTCAGAGCATTTCAAGATATATATTGTGAAATGGCTCTGGATTTACCGGAACTGACATCATATTTCATCCAGATTGCGGATGTATTACTTATCCTTCCAATGTTTTTTATACTGCTTCTTGTCAAAGAATACCGTATTTCCAACAGAATGATTCCTCTTATACTGAACATAATCTCTTTATTTTGTATCGCAGTATTTTACGTCATATTCATGAAAGCCATGGTCATGCCCTTTATCTCTTTAATTTTTACACAGAAGTCGGCAATTAAACAGGCTCTTTTTTTCTGGCCATCATTACCAGATTTCCTTTCTATAACAATTCTCGTGTCTGAACTTCGGACTACTTTTTTTCACTGGCGGGATGCTTTGATACTGCTTGCTTCTATCTGTGTAGCGGTTTACAATGGATTGCGCCCAGCAAATTATCAGGTCATCAAAGCAGTCAGAGAGGAAAAAGATAAATATCTGGTTTACCGTATTGCCAAACTCGTTCTTTGGTTTTTTTCTGCACTGCTGTTTGGCTGTTTTATCCTGTCAGTCTACTATCAAACAATGATGACGAATGTAAGAAACACAACCTTCGTACTCATGTATCTCTTTTTTGGAGCAGTCATTTTTTATTATTACATAAACATTCATGTTGCCAAGGATATTCTTAAGAAAACAAGAAAGAAACATCTTATCGGATTGATGATCAGCTTGCCGTCCATTTTGTGTTGAATATAATCCAGAAAAGCAGAATAAAAAAACTATGCTTGTACCGTTGACAGACTGGAGAAATACTCAGTGAAAAAGATACTGATCACATTCATTTGTATTGCTGCAGTTGCTGTATTGTCCGCAGCAATCATACTCTTCCCCAAATTCAGGAACATGAAATCGGAATACGTAACAGCCGGGGTCATAAAAACGGTAACTGCATATGTACAGAAAAACCCGGGAAAGTGGCCTCGGTGCTGGAATGATCTTGGTGGAACAGATCACAGTCAATATACACGAATGAATTTCAGTCTGAATCCTGCAACTGCCACTCGCGAAGAAGTTCTGTCGGCAATATCACCGAATAGCGATAAATACATGACATACCCGCATGCGAAAAAGCAAATGGAAAAGCTGTGGACTATAGTAAAAAAACATCAGCAACAAACTGACTAAGGAATTTTATATAATGCAACCCTCTGACGCTATGCTTGATGATTTTTTCCAGGAACACAGAACCTGCAATGTTCTGGGACTGAACCTTATCCGTTACGTAAATCGTGGACACAAGACCTTTCCCAATCTTCTCCGACATTTCCGTCCACAGATTTTTGTCCATTCCATAGAATCCGACCTTAAACTCCATCACCTCCATGACATAAAACCGGATGACAGTCTATGGAAATTTGGAGGAGAGCCTGCACGTTATCAGGAATTTCTGATTCAAACACCTGCCGACTTTATCAGCGGACTCGTCACCCTGCATCGCCCGCACGCTCCCACAAAGTTATGCTGGCAATTCCGGAATGACAATGATCCAGCTGCCGGAGAACGGTATACCCGTTGCGGTTCCATACAACGGATGTTCCAGCCTCCATTTGCACTTAAATCGTTGTCACCAAAGCGTTTGAT
>CAZGEP010000109.1:0-17039 GCA_964524955.1 uncultured Planctomycetota bacterium
TTCGTTTATGGAACTCGAACACGAAGCAGGGTGTACCCCCATATCTTTTCTTCCAGACCCCGATCCGCGTGAAGTCACAGTGGACGGCGCGTCCGGAAACAGAGAAACGGTATTCAGGGACCTGCTCTTTGGGTTTTATGATATTCGGGAGGATGACCGGCTGTTG
The DNA here is from genome assembly GCA_964524955.1 of uncultured Planctomycetota bacterium. Lineage (GTDB taxonomy): Bacteria > Planctomycetota > CAZGEP01 > CAZGEP01 > CAZGEP01 > CAZGEP01. Next base: position 167 of record CAZGEP010000109.1, read on the forward strand.
CGTGGGATCTCGAACGTATCGGATTCGAGCTTGTTTTTCAGAAACCTTCGCGCAGGATACCGAAAACGCCGTGAAATGGATGCGTGTAAGATTCGCAGCATACACATGGACAGCAAAATGGAAACAGCGCTCAGGCAATTTGCAGAGGCGGTTCCACTTAAACAGGAGGATAACCATGATCTTTGAGCAAATCCGATGCGGCGGTGACCGAAATTTTGGTTATCTTTTTTGCGGAGAGAACAGTGATTCCGCGGTTGTCGTTGACCCGTCTTCCAACCCCCGGACGCTTTCGGAATGCGCAGCCAAACGGGGTATCTCCATCCGGTATTTGATTAACACGCACAGTCATACGGATCATACGCAGGGCAACTCGTTTTTGCAGCAGGAGTGCGGTGCGCAGGTGATCGGCCATGAGCATATCCGCGGTGTGGATATCGGGGTGTCCGATGGACAGGAACTCAATTTGGGCGCGCTGAAATGTTCTGTGCTGCACACACCCGGGCATACGCCGGATTCCATCTGCGTACGGATCGAAGACGAACTGCTTACCGGTGATACGCTCTTTGTTGGAAAGATCGGAGGCACCGGGTCACAAAGGGATGCTGAAATAGAATTCGAAAGTCTGAAAAAGCTGATGGCGCTGGATGATCGGGTTCGGGTCTGGCCGGGCCACGATTACGGTGCTGCGCCTTCTTCAACCATTGGACAGGAAAAAAAGACCAATCCGTTTATTCAGCGTCTGAACAGCTTTGATGACTTTCTATGGCTTAAAGACAACTGGGCCGCATACAAGGCTGAACACGGTCTGGTGTGACCGGGCGTTGGAACTTATCTGCAAACAAGGCCGCTATGACCTCATCTACAGAATGGTACCAGGACTGGTTTGATGATAATTACCTTGCCCTGTACAGCCACCGGGACAATCGGGACGCCCAGCGTCAGATCGACCTGATCCTCAAAAAGCTCAATCTGTCTGCGGATGACCGGGTCCTTGATCTCGGGTGTGGCAACGGCCGTCATGTGGCGGAGTTGACGCGGCGGGGATTTCAGATTGTCGGGCTGGATCTTTCGGAGGCGCTTCTGGCAACCGCCCGCAAAGACTATCCCCATTGCGGCTTTATCCGCGGGGATATGCGGTATATTCCCGGCCGTTTTGATATTATTCTTTCGCTGTTTACCTCCTTTGGATACTTTGAGCGTGATGCGGAGAATCAGAAGGTTTTCGCCGCGGTGTCTGCGTCCCTGAATCCGGGCGGTCGGTTCTGGCTGGACTTTCTCAATGCATATACACTCCGTGAACATCTGGAGCCCGAAGAACAGAAGACGTTGTCGCAGAATGTTCGGGTTTATATCCAGCGGCGGATTGAGGATGGTTTTGTTGTAAAGGATATACAGTTTCAGACGTCGGAAGGGGAGATTAATTACCGTGAGCGGGTGCGGATGTACACAAAAGAGGATTTGAAAACCATGCTGGAATCCGCGGGATTGGGAGTGGAGAATGTCTTTGGCGATTACAGTGGAACGTCATGGACACACGGCAGCGAACGTACAATAATGTGCTGCAATAAAATTTCTTGCTTGCAATAAGTGCCGGATATAGGTAAAATTATTCAAGTAATCCTTCACGGAAATGCATGGATTGGCCGGAAAAAATACGTACCTTTTTGATGCCGGCTGAACCTTGGTTTGTACGTTTGCCGTCCTGTGTTGATGTCGCTGAATTTCTATGGATAAATTTCGTATAATACTCCTGATTTTATTGTCGGCGCTTTTGCTGACAACTTCGTGCAGCAGACGGTGCGGAAAATGCTGGATTGAAGACGGTCGTCGTCACTCCAGGGAGGAACTGGATGGTGTTCCGCACATGAAACAGTTTATTGTGCGGGAAGTCCGCCGGGATATCGCGTATATCAATTACCTGGTCAAAACCGCGCCCAAGCGATACGCCAAAGAGGAAGTAGAGGGAATCAAACCCCTGCAGGAGTGGTGCCGCTGGCAGGTTAACCAGGATCTGCGTTATTTACGCGAATTTCCAGGTCTGATCGTACGCTATTACAAGGAAGAAGTCGGCGGCATTCCGGTACTGAAAAAACGCATTATTGATGAAATCAAAACCGAGATTCGTTACATGAAAGAAATTCCTGAAGATATGCGTCCCATGGTGGAACACGAAATCCGCGGAGTGAAGATTCTGATGGCACGGATTATGGATGAAATTAAACTGGAAATTAAATATGCCAAGGATATTCCCGGAGAGATCAAGCGCTACGCCCTGGAAGAACTGGAAGGGCTTCGTCCCATGAAGATGTTTATTATTGAGGCGATTCGCGATGAAATCAAATACACAAAGACCATACCCGATGAAATGCGCGAGATTGTAGAGCACGAACGCAAGAGTGCGGTTCGATTTGCCAGGAGAACTAAAGAGGAAATCATGATGGATGTCCGGTATGCCAAGGAAATTCCCTCCCTGGTTAAGCGTTACTTTAAGGAAGAGTTTTCTCAGGGACATCGTTTGCAGCGGATTGCCAGACTGTATACCCAATACGAGATTGAAGCTGCCAAACAGCTTCCCGGGACCATTGTTCGGTACACCAAAGAAGAGGTTGACGAAGTTAAACCTCTCTGGCGGCGTACCCGGGAGGAGATCCATCAGGAAATCAGCTACATCGGAACCATCCCTGGAGAGATGCGTGAAATGACCGACCATGAGCGCAGGTCGGTCCATCGGTTCGGACGGCGCGCGCGCGATGAAATTATTGATGAGTGGCATTATACCGGTGAATCCCTGCGGGATACCAGGCGCCATATACTGGAAGAAACCAGTGAGTTTTCTGAACTGAAGGAAAGTTTCAAACGAATCGCCAGAGACGTTATTTGCGGAGAATAAACCATTGATAGAAATTTCACTATACTCAGAAGAAAAGACCATTCAGCGGGTTTCACGCGTAATGCGCAGACAGCACATTGGTGAAGAGATCGCAGCCCATATCAACCGGGATTCAAAAGAGCTGTTTGGAAAGGAATTGACCAATACACAGACCGTTGACGCGATCCTTGCCGACATCCGAAACAACGGGGATGAGGCGGTTCGAAAGTACAGCAAATTTTTTGACGGGTTTACAGGGGAGAACCTTTTTGTAAGCAACGATGATATCCGCAGCGCTTACACCAATACATCCGACAAACTCAAGAAGGCCTTAAAAAATGTTTCTAAAAATATCGAACGATTTCAGAAACGTCTGCTTCCCAAGGATATCAAACTTGCAAAGGGGGCCGGTGTTGGATTGAAAGGTGCTTTCTATCGTCCAGTGGAAAATGTCGGCATTTATGTTCCTGGCGGTACAGGTGGGAAGACCCCATTATGCTCTTCGGTACTGATGAACGCCATACCCGCAACAGTTGCTGGTGTAGAAAACTTATACATGGCCACGCCTTGCGGGCCGGACGGAGAAATTGCACCAGCGATTCTTGTGGCAGCTGACATGGTGGGAATTAAATCAATTCTAAAAATCGGTGGTGTTCAGGCCATCGCGGCGTTTGCCTATGGAACCGAATCCGTGCCGGCTGTGGATAAAATAGCGGGACCGGGTAATGTATTTGTAACTCTGGCCAAAAAACGCGTTTTTGGAGTCGTGGACATTGACCTGATTGCCGGCCCCTCGGAAATTCTGATTATCGCGGATGAAAAGACGCCACCGGAAAGAGTGGCTGCGGATATGCTCTCGCAGGCTGAACACGACGAGGTTGCATCTTCGATTCTGATTACCGATTCCGTTCCTCTGGCCAAGGCGGTTCAGGGCGCACTTTCCGAACAGATAAAAACACTCAGCCGACGGGAGACTGCAGAAAAGGCGTTGGAAAATTACGGCGCCATTATTGTAGTCAGCACGATCATGGAAGCCGTCTCCCTGACCAACCGTATTGCGCCGGAGCATTTGGAGCTGATGGTGGAAGCACCCGAACGCCTGCTGCCGGATATTCGCAATGCAGGCGCTGTATTTCTCGGTAAGAATACACCGGAAGCGGTCGGTGATTATTATGCAGGACCCAGCCATACCCTTCCAACCAGCGGGGCGGCGCGGTTTTCATCCGGACTCTCAGCGCTCAGTTTTCTTAAGATGTCCAGTCTGATGGAATTTAAAGAGGAGGAGCTGATTGAGTGCTCAGACGCGGTGATTGAACTGGCGGAAGCCGAAGGCTTGACCGCCCATGCCGAGAGTGTTCGTAAACGATTGCAGTCGTGTGGTCCGGCAGCCGCAGACAGGAAAATCTGAAAAAATAATAAAAAAAACTTGACTTCCGGGAAATAAAAGTAAACTTTATTAAGATTCTGTTAAGACTCATATATATGAGTCCTTGCCTATAATCTTCTCGAAAATTTGAATTAAAATTGATCGTTCGTTGTCAAAGGATTTTTTTATTAAACCCTTGCTGGACACCAAAAAAACGTTTCTTCCTTGGTATGGCGGAACTCTTCATTAAAAAGATATTCCCTCGTGGCACAACTATATAATTGATATTTATTTATTTTTCATTTCGGTGAATTGATGTCTCAAGAGCTGTATATTATTGATGCGCATTCAAGCTGTTACAGGCTGTTTTATGCGATTCCGCCATTAAGCAGTCCGTCTGGAGTGCCGACCAATACTATACTCGGGTTTACAAAAATTATTGAAAAAATACTCGAAAAGAAGGATTCCGGCTACATTGCCGTTGTCTTTGATTCTCCCGGCCCCACGCTGCGGCAGCAGGAATTCGCTGAATATAAGGCCGGACGAAAACCCATGCCCGATGACTTGCACCAGCAGATTCCCCTGATCAAGGACCTGCTCGCTCACTACAAAGCCCCGGTCTTCGGCATAAGTGGGTACGAAGCCGATGATATTATCGCCACCCTCGCTTCACGAGCGGCAACCGAAGGACACACAGTCAATATCATCACCAGTGACAAAGACTTGAAACAGTTGCTTGCAGATTCCGTACGGATTATTGATTCCCGCACCCAGAAAATACTCACGCGCAGGCAATTTATCGATGACTATGGATTTGAACCCGAACGCTTTACCGATTACCAGGCACTGACCGGTGATTCCACGGACAATATTCCGGGGGTAAAAGGCATCGGAGACAAGACCGCTCGAAAGCTCATTGCTGAATACGGAACATTGGATGGTGTTTACGAACACCTGGAGGAGATTAAACCGCGATGGCGCAAACTTCTTGAAACAGACAAAGAGAATGCCTATCTGACGAAAAAACTGGCAACTCTGGATCGGGATGCGCCTGTGGATACAGAAATCGAGTCACTTAAGATTCAGGCACCGGACACGGAAAGGCTCCTGGATACATTCAAACAGTTTGGAATTAAATCCCTGGTGAAGAAGTATTCAGCAGCTGCATCCAGACGTCCGGAGATGAAATATACCATACTTGAAAACCGGGCACAGATCGAAGATTCGCTTCAAGGACTCACCCGTGAGGAGCGGGTTGCATTTGTGTTGCACGGTGGTAACGCCCCAGGACCGCAGTCTGTACCCAGCGGAGTCAGCCTCTGCGCCGGCGATAATGCCTGCATCTATATCCCCGTCCTGCGGGACGATAAAGTTCTGATAAAGGTGCTGAAATCTTTCTTCGAATCCGACCTCGCCTTGATCTCAGCATCCTCCAAGCAAGACTATATTCTACTTGCCAATATGGGGGTTGATATTGACAAGGTCGATATCGGTTTTGACGGCATCATTGCTTCCTACCTGATGAATCCCGACAAGAACGGGTACAGTATTCACGATCTGACCATGTCCTTTCTGGGCATGGAAACCGAAGCCGAAACTGAAGCCAATGAGAATCCGGATACAAAATCGGTCTGCACAGATACCTGCCGGCTGGCCCAGGCGTTGTACGAGCTACCCGAAAAGGTACTCCCGGAATTGAAAAACAGGGGGCTGGATACGCTGTATGCGGATGTGGAGATTCCTTTGGCCAGGGTTTTGGCACGCATGGAAATGACCGGCGTCAAGGTGGATCCGCAGATTCTCAAGACCATGTCCGACGAACTTTCAGTAATCCTCGGTGAACTGAAAGAGGAAATTTACAGGGCTTCCGGCGAAGAATTCAACCTCAACTCCCCCAAACAGCTTTCCAAATTGCTCTATGAAAAATTAGAGCTTCCGGCACTCAAGAAGACCAAAACCGGTATCTCCACCAACGAGGAAACACTAAAAAAACTCTCTCCCCTGCATCCGGTTCCTAAATTGATCATTGAATACCGCTCCTACGAAAAAGTCAAATCCACGTATGTGGATGTTCTTCCAACACTTATATCAAATAAAACCGGTTGTATTCACGCGTCCTTTAACCAGGTCGCCACGGCCACGGGCCGTTTGTCCAGCAGTAATCCCAATATGCAGAATATCCCCGTTCGATCCCAGCTCGGGCGAAACATCCGCAGGGCATTTCAACCGCGGAATCCGGATTCGCTTTATGTGACCGCTGACTATTCCCAAATCGAACTCCGCATATTGGCTCATCTGAGTCAGGATCCGGAACTTCTCGAAGCCTTTCGCAATGATCGGGATGTTCATAACTTTGTGGCATCCCGGCTCTACGGGATGCCGGAGGCTGAGATCAGCACCGAGCAGCGTAAGAACGCCAAGACCGTCAATTTCGGGATCGTATACGGACAGAGCGCATACGGACTTTCATCCGGCACCGGAATGACCGTTGGAGAGGCAGACACCTTTCTTAAGCGATATTTTGAAACCTATCCCGGTGTTACCGGGTTTGTTGAGGAAACGGTTCGTGACGCAGCGGAAAATGGCTATGTACGGACCATGCTTGGGCGTGTGCGACCGGTTCCCCAGTTGCATTCAGCCAGGAAAAACACCGTCAATCTGGGACGACGTATTGCGGTTAACACCGTGGTTCAGGGGTCGGCCGCGGATTTGATCAAGATTGCAATGAATCGCATCTATACCGATATTCGGAAGAAATATCGGGCATGTCTGTTGATCATGCAGATACACGATGAACTGGTCTTTGAGGTGTCTGAAAAAATGCTGGATGAATTCTCCGCCGTGATACGAGACAGGATGGAAGGTGCAATGGCACTGGATGTGCCGCTTAAAGTAAACATTGGCGCGGGAAAGAACTGGATGGAGGCCTGATCGTTTTTTCGTTCATTTGTTGAAGGTGCTGGACGTAAAAAAGAGATTGAACATAAAATGAGTATTGGCATAACCGGTCCCATGGGATCGGGCAAAAGTACGGCAGCGAAATTCTTCAGTCAAAAAGGACTGGCGCTTGTGGATATGGACCAGGTGGGAATTGATCTGCTGAACGATCCGGGGATACAGGCCGCCTTGACTAATGCATTCGGAACGGACATTATTGAAGACGGTCGAATTGACAGAGCCCGGACAGCGAACAGGGCATTCGCGGACACAAAATCGATTGCAACGCTTAACCGGATCATGCACCCGGTTATGAAAGAGCGGATACTGGACCGCATCCGGGAACATCGCCATACAGGTGTTGTGGTAGACGGGGCATTAATCTTTGAGATGGGAATTGACATCGTGTTGGATACCGTTGTTTTGATTACCGCATCCCTGGAGACCCGGAGCGAACGAATGCAAATAAAAAGAGGGTGGGGACGCGAAGAGATCGAAAAGAGAGAACGATTTCAGATGAACCTGAATGAGAAGGAAAAACGTTCTGATTTTGTGATCAGAAACGACAGCACTATATATGAATTCAATAATCAGTTGGAATCCATTTGGAGGATAGTAAATAATGGCTAAATCCGCAACCAAGACAAGCGCTAAAAAGGCGAAGGACGATGACAGCAAAAAGACCAAAACTACGGCCAAGAAGACCAAGGCCGCTGCCAAGGAGACTCCGAAGAAAAAAATGGAGAAAACCAAGGACGATATATACGAAGAAATCAAGCGAGGTGAAGTTCACATCGCTGAGCTAAAACAGTTAACCATTTCCGAGCTCCGGGAGATTGCCAAGAAAGAGGAAATCGACAACTACTCCAGTATGCTCAAGCAGGACCTGATCTTCAGCATCCTCAAACACCGTGTCAATAAAAACGGCCTGATGTACGGTGAAGGCGTTCTGGAAGTGCTTCCGGACGGATTCGGTTTTCTGCGCTCTCCGAATTTCAATTACCTTCCCTGTCCGGACGACATCTACATCTCTCCGTCACAGATCCGGCGTTTTGGCATGCGCAAAGGCGTGACCGTTCAGGGGCAGATTCGTCCCCCCAAGGACAATGAAAAATACTTTGCTCTGCTTCGCGTTGAAGCCATCAACTACGAAGAACCCGAAGCGCTTAAGGACAAGATTGTCTTTGATGACTTGACACCGCTCTTTCCGGATGATCGTTTTATTCTTGAAAAGGGAGGCGATGACATTTGTATGCGGGTCATGGATATCGTAACGCCCGTAGGTAAGGGACAGCGCGGACTTATCGTTGCGCCGCCGCGAACCGGAAAGACCGTTCTGCTCAAGGATATCGCCAACAGTATTACCAAAAACAATCCAGAAGTCTACATGATCGTGCTGCTGATTGATGAACGCCCGGAAGAAGTCACAGACATGGAACGCGGTGTGGACGGCGAGGTTGTCAGTTCGACATTTGACGAACCCTCCAGCCGGCATGTGCAGGTCGCTGAAATGGTGATTCAGAAAGCCAGGCGTCTGGTGGAATATGGAAGAGACGTTGTGATTCTGCTCGACAGTATTACCCGTCTGGCCCGAGCCTACAACACCGAGACACCGCCCAGTGGACGTATTCTTTCCGGCGGTATTGATGCGAACGCTTTGCAGCGTCCCAAACGCTTTTTCGGCGCAGCCCGTAATATTGAATACGGCGGCAGTCTGACCATTATGGCCACGGCCCTGGTGGAAACCGGAAGCCGGATGGACGACGTGATCTTTGAAGAATTCAAGGGCACCGGTAACATGGAACTGCATCTGGACCGTCGCCTGGTCAACCGGAGAGTCTTCCCGGCCATCGATATTTCCCAGTCTGGCACACGCCGGGAAGATCTGATCGTCAACGAAGAAGAACTCGAAAAGATCTTTATCCTGCGCAAGTTCCTCAGCGAAATGACTGTTGTAGAGGCCATGGAATATCTCATTGAGAAAATGAAAAAGACCAAGTCCAATCCCGAGTTCCTGCTTTCCATGAACCTGAGATAAGTTTCAGGCTCGGCAAATAACAACTGCATAAAGGCTAATTTCGACGGGATTAACAGGATCGACGGGATAAAAATTAATTTTTGTCTTTTTCGTTATTTTCGTTGTCCCCAAGCTTTTCTGCATTCTTCCTTTGACTTTGGATTACCCGGACAAACCGGGTAATGACCGTGTTGGGACAGGGCCGGTATTTTCATAACGTCACTTTTAAACGCAATAGACGCAGATGACGCAATAAAAAGCAGAAATCTGTTTCAGGACGGCAAACAATCCAGGCGCATTTATCTTTTCTCTTGTCAATCCCGTTAATCCTGTCTAATGTAATCCGTTATTTTTATTGGTTTTTAGTGCATAAACAGTGGAGTGATATTTGAAATATAAAAAACGGCGCCGTAAATGAAGGCGCCGTTTTTTTGATTGATTTTTGTGCGCCGGGTTCAGACTTTGACTGCAGCGAGTCTTCCGATTTCCGGAAGCGTGCCTGCCAGAGGCCTTGCATACTCAACAAATGCATCGGTCACATTGTTGCCGGCATCATTGATGAATTCATCCGGCACGCCCTTGGTATGTTTGGCAACGGAATTGAGTTCGGCGATCATGGTTTCGCAGCCGTAATTGTCTCCGTTTCCGGTTCGTTTGAGGGCTACGCTGCCGTCGGTGCAGTTTTCCACTGCATACTTAACAGCCATTTTCCCGGCCAGGCGGGCTTCTGCTGCGTCGGTTTCGGAGAGTACACCGGGAAAGGAGCGCTGCAGATACCCGAAGGTGTCGGAACGAACACGGGCACCGTCAATCTTTGATTTAAGATGGTTCATCAGAAAATCACCGAGTCCGCCGGAACCACTCAGCTGAACATTGCCGTGTGAATCCTTTTCACCCGTGGTGAACACCGGCTGACCATCCTTGCGTGAGATTCCTTCAGAGACTGCAATCAGGCAGCGTCCCAGGCGATTGTAGATTTCGCTGACATCCACAGTGAACTGATCCAGATCAAAGGGGCGTTCCGGCAAATAGACCAGATGGGGGCCGTCGTCTTCATATTTCCTGCCAAGGACAGAAGCGGCAGTGAGAAATCCGGCATGACGGCCCATGATGATATCAATCTTGATTCCGGGCAAAGAGCGGTTGTCCAGATTGTCGCCCATCAGCGCGCTGGCCACGAACTTGGCCGCAGACCCGAAACCGGGGCAGTGATCCGTTACCAGCAGATCGTTGTCAATGGTTTTGGGAATGTGAAAGACATTGAAATCATAATCCGCCTCATCCGCCAGATTGTTGACAATGCTGGCGGTTTCTGCGGAGTCATTTCCGCCGATATAAAAGAAATACCGGATGTTGTGTTTCTTGAAAATATCAAAGACCTTTCTGCAGTCATCTTCCGTGGGTTTCATGCGCACGGATCCCAGTGCCGCGCTTGGGGTAACGGCAATGGTTTCCAGGGACGCGGGATCTTCTTTTTTCAGATCAATAAAATTCTCATCAAGAATTCCCTTCAGGCCGTTGAGTGCGCCGTAGAAATTCTCAATCTCCGGATAATTGGCAGACTCCTTGATCGCGCCGACCAGGCTCTGGTTGATAACACAGGTAGGGCCGCCGGACTGGCCGATGACCGCGTTTCCCTTTAGTCTTTCCGTCATATGCGTAACCTCCTACAAAAAATAATAGTGACAGGTGAATGATAAACGCCAGAAGTTGCGGCTGGTGAACTTCAATTCGGGAGCATTTTACCAGACCGACCGGAATTCGCAAGCCAAAATTATTGACACATCGTGATAAATTCATAAAATGGGTTCTTTCTGTATCAGCGCAATATGTACGGCAATCGTTACGACAAAACAGCGCATCTGGAAATCGGGGTCTTATGAGTAAAGAGCGAATCGCTATAGCCATGTCTGGAGGAATTGATTCATCTTCCTGTGCGTCCATTCTCCAGGAACAGGGAATACGAAACCTGTTCGGCATTACCATGATTCTTCCGAAATATACAGACGGGCAACGGGATGAAGCGAGTGAACTTCAGGTTGTGCAAGATGCCAATAAGGTATGCGACGCGTTGGGAATAGAGCACGTTAATGTGGATGTTCGGGAGTCCTTTGAGCGTCAGGTGATTGACTATTTCTGCCGTACCTATATTCAGGGTCGGACACCTAATCCATGCGTGGTCTGTAACCCGCTGCTCAAGTTTGGTGAATTCATGGACGCGGCCATGGAACACGGAGCAGAGAAAATGGCCACCGGGCATTATGCCGTAATTGAATACAATGCGTCCGCGAAACGATTCCAACTCAATATTCCCAGGGACGTGCGAAGGGATCAGACATACTTTCTCTACCGGCTCAATCAGGAGCAGCTGTCACGGGTTCTCTTTCCTCTGGGGGATACCAAGAAGAAGCATAACCGACGGATCGCGGCCGGTCTTGGGGTAGACGATCCCTGGGGAGGCGGCAGCCGGGATATTTGTTTTCTGGCCAGTGGATGCTACCGGGATTTTATCGCGCAGCGGCTTCCCGGTACGGTTGTACCTGGTGACGTAGTGGATACATCGGGAAAGAGGATCGGTCGGCATAACGGTATCATTGACTATACCATCGGCAAACGAAGAGGACTTGACGTGGAGGTTAATTACCCGGTCTATGTAACGAGTATTGATGCCAAGTCCAACACCATTGTTGCCGGTTCTCGGGAGGAATGCACACGGAGAAGTATCCGGGTCCATGACACGGTCTGGACATCTATTGAAGAACCGGAAGCGGAATTCCACGCTGAAGTCAAGCTTCGTTTCCTGACCCCGGCTGCTGACGCAACAGTAATCCCTGGAGATGGAACAGCAGATATATTATTTGACGAATCTCAGTTTGCACCCACTCCCGGCCAGTCCGCAGTCTTTTACATCGATGAGATTGTGGCGGGCGGAGGCTTTATCAGCGAATTCAACGAGTAATCGATTTGTAAGGAGAAGGTATGAAAATATTATTAATCGGGTCCGGTGGCAGGGAACACGCCCTTGCCTGGAAAATCGCTCAATCAGAGCGGGTAACAAAACTCTACGCCGCTCCGGGAAACCCCGGTATTGCAGAACCGGGAGAATGCGTGGATATCGCAGACACCGACATCAAGGGGCTGCTTAACTTTGCCAGAGAGAAAAAAATCGATTTGACCGTGGTGGGTCCGGAAGCTCCTCTGTCCGAAGGAATCGTGGATGTTTTTAGGGATTACAAGTTGCGGATATTCGGTCCGAAGAAGAAATCAGCCCGCCTGGAATCCAGCAAAGTGTTTTCCAAAAAACTCATGCTTAAATACAACATTCCAACCGCTGATTTTCGTGTCTTTGACTCGTTTGAAACGGCCAAAACCCATGTCCAGACTGCACCGCCGCCTTTTGTGGTCAAGGCCGACGGCCTGGCTGCGGGAAAAGGTGTGCTGATCTGTCCGGACGAAGAGAGCGCCCTGCAGGCCCTGCAGGACATTATGCTGGATAAGAAATTCGGTGATGCCGGACACCGGGTGGTGATTGAAGAGATGATCGAAGGCGAAGAAGCCTCGGTCCTGGCCTTTACCGATGGTAAGACCATTGCCCCGCTGGTTACCTCGCAGGATCACAAACGGGTCTTTGATAATGACGAAGGCCCGAATACCGGTGGGATGGGGGCCTATACACCGGCACCTGTGGTTACAGACACATTGATGGATAGAATTATCAGTACGGTGCTGGTTCCCACGGTCCATGCCATGAATCACGAGGAATGTGCATACAGCGGCATGCTCTATGCCGGCATCATGCTGACCCGCAACGGGATCAAGGTGCTTGAATTTAACTGCCGCTTCGGCGATCCCGAAACACAGCCCATTATGGTACGTCTGAAAACCGATATCGTCGATCTCTTTGAAGCAACCATTGATGGAAAGCTGGACAAGATGTCCATTGACTGGGAAGCGGGGGCGTCGGTCTGCGTGGTCGCAGCCAGCGGCGGCTATCCCGGCAGTTACGAGAAAGGTAAAATAATTACAGGTATTTCGCAGGCTGAAGAGACCGGAAACACCAAGGTATTCCATGCCGGAACCGCAGCACAGGCGAACGATATCGTAACCAGCGGTGGTCGGGTTCTGGGCATTACCTCCTGGGACTCTGATGTTCAGTCGGCCATTGACCGTGCGTATCGTGCGATCGGGCATATTGACTTTGAAGGTATGCAGTACCGTAAAGACATCGGACAGAAAGCGCTCAGGCATATTCCATCATGACCGAAATACGTTCCTGTCAAACCCCTGGTATATATGCGGAAGCCGCTCAACAGATCCGAAACGGTGAACTCGTGGTATTGCCCACGGAAACCGTTTACGGAATTGTCGGGATCAACGGAAGCGACAAGGTGAAAGAAAAAATATTCACACTCAAGGGGCGTCCGGAAAACAAACCACTTCAGATTCTGATTCATTCTCCCACGGATATCCGGGTGTTTGATCCGAAAGTTCCACCGGCAGCGGATGCACTTATGCGCAGATATTGGCCCGGTCCGCTGACCCTTGTTCTGGAGTGTGGACGTGGACGTACTTTGGGATTTCGGTGTCCGGATCACGCGGTTACGCAGGCTGTTCTGCAGAAGACCGGCGTGCCTCTGGCCGCAACCAGTGCCAATATTTTCGGCGAGCCGCCGGCCACGGAGGCGGAGGAGGCCGTTCGAATATTCAATGGAAAAGTAACCATGATTATCACGGGCGAGAACCCCTGCCGGGGCAATCCTTCAACCGTTATTTATGCCGGAGTGCACAAACAGGAAATCCTTAGAAAGGGGGAGCAGTGGACCGAAATGAAGAAACTGATGGAAAGCGCGTGATTCTTTTTGTATGCACCGGCAATACCTGTCGGAGCCCCATGGCTGAAATCATCTGCCGGAGTCTGATTGAGCAGGAACTCGGTCCGGAAAAAGCAACGCTTTATGAGGTCTGTTCCGCAGGCCTCTTTGCCTGTGAAGGCGGAATGACCAGTGCTAAGGCAATCATGGCAGTCTCTGAAATCGGATATGAAGCCGTTCCCATAGCGACCCGGCCTATGACTGCGGATTTGCTGGAATTTGCGGAATATATATTTGCCATGGAAACTGTTCACCTGCTGGCCGTAACCCGGCTGCATCCGGACCTTAAAGACAAAATTATGCTGCTTAAGGAAGACGATGACATTTCAGACCCCATTGGACTTGAACTGAAGGGATATGTAAGATGTGCGAAAGAAATCGAGAAAGCGATCAGAGACCGGCTCAAACAACTGTTGATCTCGCAATAGGCTCTGACCACGCCGGATACAAACTCAAACAGTTTATCTGCGACAAACTCCGCGAACGAAACCTGTTCTTTGAGGATGTGGGGTGTGATCAACCGGAGTCCTGCGACTACCCGGATTTTGCTGATCGTGTCAGTGCCGGGGTTCAGTCCGGTGCGTTCAAGCGCGGTATTTTGATCTGTGGAACCGGCATCGGAATGTCCATTGCTGCCAACCGTAGAAAGGGCGTTCGTGCCACCGTCTGCACCGACGAGTTCACGGCCGGTGTTGTTCGCGAACACAATAATTCCAATGTTCTCTGTCTGGGAGAGCGAACCACACCACCAAAACTGGCGGAAAAAATCCTGGATATCTGGCTGACCACTGACTTTGACGGCGGCGGCCGTCACCAGCGCCGGGTCGATAAGCTCGACCAGCAGACCTGTGGCTGTAATTAATAAATCTTATTCAAAGAAGTGCCTCCAGGTCTGGAGGCTTTCAATTGCCCTGGGCAGGGATTCTTCGGGGGTGCTGTCATGGAAGCCCGGCGCGATCTCAATGGTGCATACCCCGTTAAATCGAATTTCTTTGAGCGCTGATGCAACCTCCGCAAAGTTGATCCCACCGAAACCGAAATGACCGTGCTGATCCTGTTTGCCGTTGTTGTCATGGAGGTGGACTTCCACCAGTGGGCAGGGGAGTGATCTGAAATAATCAGGTACAGACTGGTTTCTGAAATAGCTGGACTGGTTCATTCGAAGATGCATGTGTCCGACATCAATCAGAATCCCAGTTCGTGAATCCGAGTAGATGTCATCAAGATCCTTCATGTAAAAATCTAATGCTGCCCGGTCCAGCGGAAAGTCCTCAATAGCCACCCGAATATCCGAATCACTGGTCAGGTTCAGCAGGCGCTGGATGGCGTCTATCTCAGCAGCCGCATTGTGGATGTGGCCGATGGATGTCTGGATTCTGCGTGGGTCCATTGTTGCCGCGTACAGGTTCTCCGAAAGGGCCTGAACAACTGTATCCATCAGGTCCGAATTTCCAGAAACCTTTCCGTGTAAAGTGGCGGTCAGGTTGCATTCTGTGAGCAGTGCGGATATTTCCGGCAGACAGCCGGTTCTTCCGTCCCCGAATTGTCTGGGATTGAAGCTGACTGCCTCAAACCCGCTCTCTGCAAATTTCACAATCCATTCCATGATGTTCTCCGGATTCCAGCAGTAATTCCAGATGGCAATGGCAGTTTTCATAGATGGCGGTTTCATTCCGTGTTTTTGCGGAACACATCTGTTAGTTTAGGAATTGTTTCGGGAGCATCTTTGATTTCGCAAAGGGGTGTCAGTTGTTTGAAGATCAGGTCTTGGTTCAGATTCTCCGCTTGTCTTGTCACAATTCCTTCAATATCCATCCAGTTTTTAGGTCGGTCAGCAAAAGCTTTTAAGACAATCAAATATTCAGCAGAGCATGTGAGCAGGGGATGCCCTTTTGAAAATTCAAAACAGGTTGCTCTTGCCACCATTTCTTCTTCAAACGGAAGTCGGGAAAGTGATATGTCGACCGGTGTCCCGTTGGATGCAGTAATAAGAAATACTCTGTTTTTCAAGGCAAAGTCAATCGGATTTTTGATTCGTGGCTGGAACTCTTCTGCCAACTTACTGGCGTAATATTCTTCGGAGCCAAATCCGCAAAGCAGGCAAAGGTCAATGTCCTGTGTCATCCGTATTTCACCCCAGCGAAGTACGGCAAGCCCTCCAATAAAACAGTATTTCCAGTTCTGATCTTTAAAAAACGCCTGACATTCAGTTGCGGCTTCAAATAAACAGTTTGCCCTGGCATCATTCGGCATTGTTTTTTATCCGGTTATAATACATCTTGAAATATTTCTGCATAATGACCAGACCGCTGGTTTTTCGTTCCGTACGATGCTCGGAAGCATACTGCAGCATGTCGTTGAGCTGGCTGAGATTCTTTGAATAATAGTCTTTGGCCCGAAGTTCCTGAATCTTGACTGAATCCAGGACCTTTCCAGCCCGGTTCCATGTTTGAACCCATTTTTTCATTGCATCACGATGGTTCATACCATTCTCAGAATACGGTTGGCTTAGAATTGTAATTGTAAATGGTAATTATATCCTGTTCTAAAAGAATACGCAATAAATAAATCTGTCAACGGTTTCATAGTGCTGAAATCGATTTAGCTTTTTCAAGTATATCAGAGGATTTTGCTTCATCTCCCGATTCTCTGAGAATGCGAGACAAGACCTCGTAGTTGGGAAGATAGTTCGGGCACAGGAGTGCAGTCGAGCGCATAGCGTTTGAAGATCGCTGAAATGGTCTTGCGGAACTTGTATCGGATGTTCCATTTTTTATCAACGGAGATTGGCGACGCAAGCCACTGATAACTAT
>CAZGEP010000110.1:0-16856 GCA_964524955.1 uncultured Planctomycetota bacterium
CGTTCAATTTCGCCGCGTAAACCGATTTTATTCTGATAGCTGCGTCATTGTTGCTTTAAATTACACAATGAAACGGGCGAATGTTTCGACGTGCAGCTTTGCCTTGGCATCGTCGGCCGGGATGCCGGTGATGTTGATGCGGCATCTTCCAGCGGAGAGAACCGGATACAGATGGGTGCCGTACAGTCCTTCGGCCGCGTCCTCTTTGGCTTTGGGATTGCGGAACAATCCTGCATAGTTCTCATTGAACAGCTGCTCGATGGGAGTGCCGGATCCATACTTTTTCCAGATCTCTTCAGCAACTGCCATCCGCTGAAGGATCTGTGCGTGTTCGACTTCAAGCGTGCCCGGCGCATCCGCCATTGCGCGTGCGAGCGCTCTTGTGGCAGGATGTTCGAATGAGCTGCCCCTGGCACGGATCAGGGTGTTCAAGAGCAGCTGAGCGTCTGCCCGCTGATCCTGATCCGGAACATGAACCAGCAGAAAACCGCCGGGACGCAATGCAAAGCTGCCAAAGGCCTTTGTCGGACTGACAGCCAGTATGAAATGGGTGTTGGCCGTTATGAATGGTTTGATGTTGCGCGTGAAACTGTCCTGCATGATCGTGTCATAGCCTTTTGAGGCCAGGTCTCCGGCATACTCAAATCCGGAATACGCCCGGTCAAGCAGAACGATTTTCGAAGACTTTCCAGCTGCCGCGGCTCTCTGTTCGATGACTTCCGGCGTCATGACCGCACCGGTCGTATTCATGGGGCCGGCCTGGTACAGCGGGAGAACACCGTCTTTGTCTGTCACGGAAGCCGTGGGGAATTCTTCGATGCCCAGGCGAAGGCTCTTTGCGATTGCCTTGTATGCGGGCCAGCCAAATTCTTCGACACCGATTCCCTTGATGTCCAGCTGCGCAACGGTTGCGTATTCAAGTCCGGTCTTGACGCAGCCGGTGCCTGCATCCGAAGGCATGCAGAAGATGAAGCGGTCCCAGTATTCCTCCGGTATGCGCTGCCACTTCAGAACGCTCTGCTTTACCTTGTCCATGATCTTCATGGAGTTCATGTAGCTTCCGCTGCCGCTGTTCTTGAGTTCTTCCTGCATGGTTTCGATCAGCAGGGGGGATGTGCGAAAGGCTTTCCCCTGTTCGTTCAGAATAATGCCTATTCCGTAATTGCTGGCATCCGAATCTGCGTCACAGAGTATTTTTGCGGTCTGGTTTGCGTCCCGTCCTTCAGACTGGAGGCGCTTGGCTTCTGTTACAACATTTTTCCCGAATTCAGTGTCTGTCATTTCTTTTTCTCCAATGGGTCAGGTTCTTTCTCTTTTATGGCCATGCTATTATAGTTGACGGCACTGTTTCGTCAAGTGTTTCTGCCAGATAGAAATTTATTCACGGAAGAGTTTCTTAAACTCGGTGTAATGCGGTTCCGAGGTCCAGTCGAACTGGAGCGGGGTTACGGTGACAAAGCCTTTTTCCAGTGCATAGGCATCAACGTCCGGGGATTTACTGTACTTGAGTTTGCCGTCGATCCAGAAGTATTCCCTGCCCCAGGGATCATGCGCTTGCTGGTAAAATTCATTGAAGCTGGCCTGGCTGTGGCGGACAATTCGGATTCCTTTGATATCTTCATCCGGAATGGCCGGTACATTGATGTTGATCACGCCGCGTTTTGGGAAATTTTTAAGGCCAATGGTTTCATAGATGGTGCGAGTGTATTCTGCAGCCGTATCAAAGCTGCCTGTGCAGCCGAACCCCAGGGATACGGCGATAGAGGGGATGTGCTGGACTGCTCCTTCGGCAGCCGCACCCACGGTGCCGGAGTAAAGGATGCTGACCCCGATATTGGGCCCGGCGTTTATGCCGGAAATCAGCAGGTCGGGCCTGGCAGGCAGGAGAGAGGAAATGGCCAGTTTGACGCAGTCCGCAGGAGTGCCTTTAACAGCCCAGGCGCTGTCGGCTCCATCAATGTTGTGGCGTTTGGTCTTGAGCGGTGTGGAGATGTTAATGGAATGGCCGGCACCGCTGCATTCGACTTCTGGGGCTGCCACGTATACGTTTCCGATGGTGGAGAATTTCTGCGCCAGACTGCAGATACCCTGGGAGAGTATGCCGTCGTCATTGGTAATGAGTATGTTCATGGTTCAGACCTCTGTAAGGGAGTTTGCGTATTCTTTTTTCATGTGTTCCAGGTCCGGTCTGCTTTGGATGTGTTCCCAGGGCAGCCGGTCGCTGACATCATACGATTTATGGGCTGTGGCTTCGGGCGTGATTCCTGTATCCGCAAACGCCTGCTGCCATGTGTTGAAGTTGAAGCAGTCGGTCCAGGAGTCAAAGCGCTGGCCCAGTTGCCATGCCCGAAGGACCGCTGCGCTGTGCCTTCGGGTTCCGCGGGCCAGGGCTGCTTCCAGAAAGCTCTTGTCTGTTTCGTGAAAACTGATCCGGATTCGCTTGGATTTTTTGCTGCTGAAGATCAATTCCCGTTTGCGCTTGAGTTCCTCGCGGCTGTCCATGGGCGCCCACTGAAAGACGGTATGGGGTTTGGGAATAAAGGGGGCAACGGAGACATTGATGCTGCCGGGTCTTTTACCTGCCTCCCGGCCGAGTTCGGAGAGCTTTTCTGCAAGGGGGACGATTGCGGTTACATCCGCGTCCTGTTCGCCGGGAAGGCCTACCATGAAGTAGGTCTTGATTTTGTTCCAGCCAGCCCGGTACGCGGCCCGTGCGCTGTTAAAGAGGTCCGTGTCCGCGATGTTCTTGTTGATGATCTGGCGCATGCGCACAGTGGCTGCCTCCGGTGCCAGGGTGATGCCGCCTTTTCGCACGGCATTGAGGATGGCCGGGAGTTCTTCCAGTACCGGGGTGACCCGCAGCGAGGGCATGGAGATGTTGACCCGAAGCGGTGTAAAGTGCTCTTGAAGCAGTGTCAGCAGGGGGATGATTTCCGGGTAGTTGGAGTTGGAGAGCGAAAGCAGGCCCAGTTCATCGTAGCCGGTGTGTTTAAAGCTTTCCTTTGCCAGCTCCAGGATGTGTTCGGGGGTGCGCCAGCGAAGCGGCAGGTTGTTCCCGGCTGCCTGACAGAACCGGCATCGGTTGGGGCAGCCACGCATGATTTCCAGAGTGATTCTCGCGTGTTCGGTTCGGACGTAGGGAACTACGGGACGGGTCGGATAAAAGGCTGCATCCAGATCCGGTATGATGTTTCGCTGGATCGGATACGGTGCGAAATCCCGGTCCGGAATAATGCATCCATCTTCCTCTTCCCGGTAAAAGGACGGAACATAAAATCCGGTAATTTCCCGCGCACCCCTCTCCAGGATGCATTGTCTCTCAGACTCGGCCTTGACGATGGTGCAGAGTGCAGACAGGGCTTCTTCGCCGTCGCCGACCTGAAAGGCATCAAAGAAATCAGCAGCTGGCTCGGGATTGAGCGCAAACGGTCCACCTCCGATCACCAGCGGATGCTTGTCGGTTCGTTCCGCGGACATCAGGGGAATACCGGCCAGATCGAGCATGGTCAGAATATTGGTCAGGCAGAATTCATGCTGGATGGTAAAGGCGATGATGTCAAATTCGCTCAGGGGCGAAAAGGTTTCCAGGGAATAGAGAGGGATCCGGTGGTCCCGCATTTCCTTTTCCATGTCCGGCCACGGGCAGAAGACGCGTTCTGCAGCCAGATCCGGTTCCCGGTTGATCAGACCGTAGAGAATTTTAAATCCGGTATAGGACATGCCAATGGAATAAAGGTCAGGAAACGCAAGGGCTACGCGTACCTCTACGTCATCAGGATTCTTTTGGATCCTGTTGGGTTCATTGCCGGTGTATTGTCCCGGTGTTTGTACCCGGGGTAGAATGTCGTTGAGAAGGGTTTCTTTGAGGGTGCATTCCATGGTGGTGATTTCCGGTTACGGGGTTTCGGTTGGCTGTATCGCCGGTGCGGTGTCCGGGGATTCTGTTTGCTGTTTCTTTCTGGTCAAGGCGGTTCCGCCGAGCATGGAGAACAGGATCATGCCGATCCCGACCCAGGCCAGCTCCCGCACGCGGCGGAGAATACCGAGCGCCAGTCCCACGGACGGGTCCAGGCCGACCAGTTTGAAGACGTAAAAATGCCCGAGTTCAAAGGCGCCCAGACTGCCGGGAATAAAGAAGCCGGATGCGCTGGCAAGCGAGGTGAGTGTGGCTGCAAAGAAAGACTGCCCCCAGGTGATTTGTTCTCCGAGCAGAAACATGATCAGCCGGATTTCCATGATTCCAAACAGCCAGCCTCCAAAGTGAACCAGGATGGACAGAACAAAATACTTTTGGTCCTCCCGGTAGAGCCGCTTGATGTGTTCATCCACGCGACGGGCTTTGTCATCCATATTCTGGAACAGGCTCTTGCCAATACCGATCTTTCGGGTCAGGGAGAGAAAGATGGAGAATATTCCATTCTGCTGGAGAATGGAAAAGATAACGAGTCCGCCGCCGAGTAGAAGCATGGCCGAGATAAAGGACACTTTCATGGAAAAGCTGATGTCGATCATGAAGAGAGCAAAGATAATGCCGATCAGGAAATACATCAGCTGAGCAATGGTTTGTGTGGTCTTGGCAATAATGACAGAGGCCAGACTCTGGCTCATGGAGAGTTCGTCGCGTACCAGATGGGCCTTAAAGGGTTCGCCGCCCATGTAGCCCGAGGGAATGATGTAATTCAGGGCCTCTCCGGCCTGGCGTACGATCAGCAGCTTTCTGAATCGGACTTTTTTCCGGGAGGCGCCCAGGGCGGTGTACCATCCAATGGTGTTGAGAAGGGTCCAGGTAATGGGAAAGAGGATGATGTAGACAATGCCGGTTCCCACGTCACGGACTTCTTCCCACAAACGTGCGGTTCCGGCTTTTCGGATGATGAACACAAAAACGGTGATGCCGACAGCAAGAAAGATAATATTCAGGTATTTGAGTTTGGATTTCATTCTGCCTGCCTGTTGATAACGAGAAGTACAAGTGTGGTCAGCAGATAGAGAATGCTTAATACAAGGAGCCAGTTTCCATGGCGGGCATAGAAACTTCCGCTCTTCCATTGCCGAAGATACGAAGCCGTGACATTTTCAGTGAAGATATCGGTCGTAAACTGGGCGATCCCGGTGGGCTGGATCACGGATGAGATTCCTGAGTTGGTGCAGCGGATTACGGGTACCCGGTTTTCAATTGCGCGGAACCGTGCGGTTTGAAAGTGCATCTGCGGGCAGGTGGTTGGGCCGAACCACCCGTCATCGGTCAGATTGAGCATGGCGCTGGTTTGGGCGGTCATGGCGGTTCGCAGAAATTCCGGGTAGAGCATCTCATAGCAGATGCTGGGCAGAAGGTGAAGTTGGTTAACAATGAATTCCCGTTTTCCCTGTCCGGGTACGAAATGCTTGATGCCTTTGAGCTTTTTCCGGAGAAACCCGAGGTGTTTCTCAACGGGCAGGTATTCGCCGAAAGGGATCAGCATACGCTTTCCATAGACATGGTCCTGTGCACGGTTCTCTCCGGGAAGGACTATAGCGTTCTGTTTGCCGCGAACGTCTGTGTAGTTGGCGCCGGTGAAAACGGTTGCGTTGGGAAACAAGGTGTATTCCGTGCCGGCAAGTGTTTTGAGAAAACTTCTGGCTTGTTCAAAGCTGCCGGTAAATACCGTTTCCGGCAGGATGAGCAGCAGTTCGTCTCCGCTTTCAGCGTCTTTGACCAGGGTTCTGATCTTATCGGTGACCATGCGGTGCCTGGAGCTTGAAAATGATCCGCCTGGCTTGATGTTGGGCTGGACCAGAATCAGGGAATGTTTGGTTCCTTGTTCGTAGGCGGCTTCAATGCTGTTCATGCGGGAAAGTCCCCAGAGAGACGCGAGAATCACCACAAGAACACCCATACCGGAAATTGCCAGAGATAAACGATTCCGCTGGATAATCAGGTCTGCCAGGGACGCGGACACCACAAGAATCAGAAAGGAGAGTCCTGTGACTCCGGAAAGTTCGCAGAGCTGCATGAGAGGAGTAAAGGTGTAGATACCGTATCCGAGAAACCAGGGAAAGATCCGCGGCACAAGGCTTTCAAAAATAATAAAAATACAGGGAACAAATAGAATGAACCGGGCATCGGTTGTTTCACGAATCAGCTTGAGCAGGGGAAATAGCAGTGTCCACGGCAGGGCGTGAAACACTGCGGACCCGGCAAGGATGCAGATGGCAAGCCAGATGCTGACATTACTGTAATCTTCCAGTGTGGGCGCGATCCAGTAGAAGAGAAGTATATGCGCGGTGAATCCGAAGACAAAACCGGCTGCGGTTGATTTCAGGTAGCTCTTTGTGTGGATGTAAATCAATACAGGCACAAAGACGGTGAAAACCAGGGGCCACCAGCCGGTACGGGGAAACGTGAGCGCGAGCAGCAGTGCAGGTCCCGCGCTCCACAGCAGAAAAAGCGTGAACCCGGGCAGCTGGTTGAGAACGCGGGATATTCCCCGTCCCACAAGCGCTGTTGCCGCAGACATCCAGCCGGATCGCTGTGTTTTTTTTGATTTTTTCTGTTTGTTTTTCTTTGCCATTCAGTTGGAATACTATACCAAGTGACGAGGTAAATGCAAGCAAGAACAACAGAGAAAAAAGGTCTTGACTTTTAGAGGATTTGCCGTATAGTTATGCGCTCATTATCGGAATAACAATCACTATTTATGTAAGGAGCGAAACATGGCTTACAAAATCACAGACGAATGTGTTGCCTGCGGAACATGCCTTTCAGAATGTCCGGTGGATGCAATCAGCGAAGGCGATGAGATTTACAGCATTGATACGGAAAAATGCACCAGTTGCGGAAGCTGTGCTGAAGTATGTCCCACAGACGCGATTGTTGAAGAATAAGACACCTCGACCTCTGGTCAACCTGTTGCTGCCCTGAAACACGAGTTACATCGCTGTATCGTCAGTGACGGTCTGGCAGAGGGAGTCAGCGGACATCTCCTGCGAAAAATAAACAGCTTTTTTCCGCCGGGTATGCCACTCATTCTAAGTAGTTTTTTATAGAAGACAGAGTGTCGCCAGCGCCGTAGAATATACCAGCCCGCCCGTGTTCTGAGAAGCATGGGCGGGTTTCCATTTCCCGTCGATCCCCTGCAGACGACTTACATTTTCCCTGATATCTTTTATCCATTGACGCGCACGGTTGTCCGTGCTGTGACCAAGGGCTTGGGTCAGAAAGAAGTACCGGCTGAAATCCCTGCCTGAAATATGCTTGGAGTTGTCTGTGCCTGCTCTGCTGTCCGCGAGAAGAAAGAAGCGGATCAGCGATTCTTTTTCCGGATCAGCAGTACCGAGCATTTGACCGGCCATGTCAATGTTTCGTCCCTGGTTGCGCCGGCTTTTCTCCAGCCACTGAATGCTTGTGTTAATGGCGTTTTCCAATCCATTCCATCCGTTGTTACGGGCTTCAATCAGGGCGTAGGTCTCCCAGATGACTTCCGGAATTCTGCTGGACGTACCGAGTATGCGGCTATTCTGCGACGAATCCTGAGTCTGCGTAATGCAGGAGACAGCTTTGATCGCAGATTTCCGGATGGCTGTGTCCGGATACAGGCGTCTGTAGTTGACCATGGCTGCGGTCGCCAGTGCATGATTATATGCGGAATAGGAACCGGCTTGTCCGTACCTTCCTTTTTCTGTCTGGGATTTACGGATGAATTGGGCTGCTTTTTGAATGGTATGGATGTGTTTCTGGTGCAGATCGCTGTCTGCCTTGAGGAACGAGATCAGGGCCAGGCCTGTAATCGCGGTTTTGTATGGAGAGTCCGTTCCCCAGGATCCGTCAGCCTGCTGGCGGGAGGCCAGCCACTGGAGAGAGGCGGCAACCGGTGTTGTTCTTTCAGCAGTCTGAATTTTCTGCCCGGGCTTTGGAGGCCGGGGGTTGGGTGTTAGGGTCAGGAAAAGACGGGTCAGTCCTGCGGTTAGAACCACCAATGCAGCAATCCGGATAAAGAATGCAAATCTGCGTTCTTTCTTTTCCATACAGTCAATTTGATCAAGGATCTGCGGGGACAGGTTATGGCTTACTGTAAAATCCGGTCCAGACTCAAGACGTTCCACGGTTTCCCGGAGTTCGGAAAGGGCTTCTCTGCATTGCGTACAGACCTGGATATGTTCCTGAATTCGCTTGTGCTGAGCCTCCGAAACTTGATCGCGCAGCCAGGCACATAAGTCTTCCTTAGAGAAGCATTTGTCTGTCTTCATTGAAGAATTCCCTTAATTTTCCAATTGCCAGGTGCATTCTGGATTTTACGGTTCCCTCAGGAATATCCAGAATGTCCCCTATTTCCTTGTAATTTAATCCCTGGTAAACGTTTAACACGACCACATCTCGGAGTTTATCCGACAGATTGCTCAAAGCAGCACTGATATCCATGTGCTTTTCCGTTACCGCACTCTTGCTGGCATCGGTTTTATGAACAGCATCTGTAAGCGGAACCTCTTTTTCACTGGTGCGCCTCTTTTTTCTCAGCCAGTCAATGCGGGTGTTGCGCGCCAGAGTGCTCAGAAACGTTTTGAAACCTGCGGAAGCCGTGTACCGTTTCCTGTATTTGTACAGCCGTATAAAGGTTTCCTGAACCAGGTCTTCACTCTTGTTTCTATCAGCGCCCATATAGCAGAAAAAGTTCAGTAGAAAATTCTGATACCGATGCACGATCTCCGTAAAGGCGGCCTTGTCCCCTTTGGCGGTCTGCTGCATGAGATGAATGTCACTGAGTGAGTCGTATTTTTGGGGCATTCGCGGTACGTTTCTGTAATAAAGTGCGTTCAGATTCAAGAAAACGAGCGAGTACAGTATAAGATGTGAGGGATTTGAAATCAAGGAATAAAGGAGTGTGTTTAATGACATTGTGGCGTATAGGTGGGGTTAATCGCAATTATTGTCAGTGAATAGCCTTTTTTATTAAAAAATGGTGGAACTTGGTTATTGATTATTGAGGCACTGTAAAGTACTATAATTATGTTGAACGATTGATTATGGAAACGAATTAACCAATAGATCCTTTATGGCAAGGTAGTGGCACGTATTAAGGCCAATAATAAGTCGGTCCAGTACTATCTGTATAATCGAGAGGCCGGATCGTTATATTACAGATGGCCTGATCGTCTGGAGCGAGGAGCGGCTGCGGGAGTGGGTGGAACGGGTTTAAGGAGGAGGGACGGTACCTGAGATCTTTTAAGCCAGCAGCACAGACTGAAGGAAGAATAACTTTCTATGAGAAGTCAGCGGACAAATTATATTGATGTGTGATAATCATATGTATAATAAGAAGACAATTTTTTTATATAGCGGTTTAGGGACAGCTTATTCTATATAGGGCTGGAGAGTTGAGGGTATCCCAGAGATAATTACCCCGGTAATGTTCGCGTATCAGTGATTGAAACACAGCGGTCACCCAGAGATGGCAATAGATGTTGTGGGTACTCTCACGAAGCCACGCTTCGGGATGCTCGTGCATAAAAGTAATGCGACGCCCTGATACCTTACGTACAGCGTTTATGGCCGCGTTAAAATATTCAGGACATTGCTCGCAAAGCCGCATCAGCATCCAGGCCCAGTCGCCGTCAGTACAGGCTGTGCGCGTAGTTTCATAGGAGGCGTCTTCCCAGTGGGTATCCAGGAGACGCCCGATCAATAACTTTGGATAAGGATAAGGAATTGACCCTGCGTCAAATGCGGCGAGTACATGATACATGCAGCTGATCACGCGCCAGGCTGGATCATCAGCTTTACACCATATTTCCATTGGGCGCCTGGCAGAGATACGCGCGCTGACATCTTTAACAAACGTGTCAACCCAATCCTGTGTCACGCATCC
The DNA here is from genome assembly GCA_964524955.1 of uncultured Planctomycetota bacterium. GTDB lineage: Bacteria > Planctomycetota > CAZGEP01 > CAZGEP01 > CAZGEP01 > CAZGEP01. The sequence continues at coordinate 9,843 of CAZGEP010000110.1, forward strand.
GGCTGCCAACAAAGGAATTGTTTGTCCCAGGAATTCCTTGTGCGTACTGCTCCAGTCAAGGGTGTCCAGCCATTTAGTCAGATCGCCGCTGTTATATGGTGCAAGCGGACCGATTTTTGCCGGGAGTGGTTCGCCTAGCAGATTCAACGCGCATATTACCATCTGAATGCCGTGTCCCGCTCCGGCATCTCCTACAAAAAAACCATCAGCGCCGCGCAGTGCCAGTATTCTTTGTGCCCATTGCTCTCGAGCATTCCGTTCACCCATTGAAACACCCAAAACAGCATGGATGCATACCGCTCCGGTCAGACCATATAAAGTTTCCGTGTCGCCTCGCTGATTAGCAAAACACCCGGGACTGTCTGCAAAGCGTCGCGCTTCGAGTTCCCGTATGATCGCTCGTTTTAGCGCGGCAATGTTAAGTGGTTCAATATTTTGCATAAGTTACCTCTGTTGTGGATGATGGTTTTACTGTTCAATCTGCTGCAGCCAGCCTTTAATTGTAAATTCGTTTTTACCTGTTTCATCCGGTGTCAGGCATGCTAAAACATCACGCGGTATTGGTTTTAGGCCGATATCCGGCAGTTCGGTGCCTCTTTGACGATGTTTTGTCGCGTAAAGGGGTTCCAGAGTAATGCCATGGCGGTCACACCAGCTGCCTGCATTGATAGTTGGCAGAGCTGTAAGTTCAGCAAAGGTCATTGCGGGAGCACCCAGGTGATTTTGAATCCATTGCATTGATTCTTTCTGGATGAAATAGGGGCGGTGACCGCTATCGGGTTTGAACCAGGCCGCGAGATGACCGGCAGCGCCTAAATGCTTGTAAACCTGAAGCGCTTTTTCCGGCATCTTTGTCCAGTCTGGTGAATTTTCCCCATAAAGGATTGTGTCCGCATTGCCATTCATTGTGAGTAGAGCGCAGTCGGGGGCGGCCAGAGAGATAAATTCATGCCAACTCAGCATTTTTCGCATTCGGCGTTGTGGTAATCGCGTACAGGGTTTACCCTCGACCACGTCATCGAAGACCCATCCGGAAACAACGGCCATTCTTAAGCGCGGATCTAATGCGGCCATCCAGGATGTTATGGCCCCGCCGAGGGAATTGCCTGTCACACCGATGCGTCTGACATCAATGTCAGAGCGCTCCAGCAGAAAATCGATACCGCGCATTGTATCAAAGACCAGCTTGCCCATAATTAGTCTTCCCGCACGTTCTGCCCTGTCACTGACTGATTGTATATCATGCTCGCGTGTACCCAGGAGCCCTTCTATATGTCGTTCCTCTTCACCGATGGGATCAATCGCCAGACAAGCGAGCCCCATGCGCGCGAAGAGCTGTCCGGCATAGTTGTATTGCCATCCGCTTTTACTGCCGCCATGGCCAAAGGCGAGGACAATAGCCGGAGTAGTCCGGGTGCAGGTTTGCGGCCGATACAGAACAGCGGGGGCGCGTGAACCGGTTTCGCAGGTAAATACCCATTTTTCGATGACTACACCGTCCCAAATTATTTGTCCCCGACGTTCGGCGTCGAGCTTTACCCGGTTTTTGGGAATTCCCAACATATTGTACAGAGCCTGCCGTGTATTGGATTGCCATGTTCGAAATGATATGAGAGAATCACACGGGGGCATAGCTCCCTGGGAGAAAAAATCGACAGGCTGGCTGGATGATGTTTTTTTGTTTTTCATACTGACTTTTATCTTGAGGTATAATCAGGCGCGAGAGGGCATTTGTCGTGATTTTTCGCAAGTAATGCTGTGCGTGCCAGAGCTGACAAGAGAAAGCCGGGGCCCATCTGGGATTCATACCAGTTTATTCCGGCGGCGCCGCGCGGTAAGCGTTGATCGAGATAAATATCGGCAAGTATGTTTGCAATGGCAAGTGCTCCCTCGCGCCATATATTGTCATTTGTGATATCATACAGGTCAGCTACAAGAGCTAACCCCAGGCCGGCATCCATTGCCGGTATATTTTTACATTTTGGAAAGGGTTCCGCCAGATAGGCCTGGCCTGCGGCCGAGGCCCAGTCCAGCAGACGCGCATCATGTGTCAGCCGATAGACACATAGTGCTGTCATCCCGATATACGCGGCCGGCCACAGCCCATATTGGCTTCCCCAAACAGGCATATATTCGGTGAGCGGTTCTTCATTATGCCGAAAATGGCAAACAAACTTGTGGTTTGCCAGATCATGCGGTGCTGCAAAGAAACCTTCGATATATACATCGGCCCGCTTACGCATTTCCCTGGCGATTTTTGGAGCGTCGGATGTCAGAATCTGCGCGCTTTCCAGAAAGCTTGCTGCCAGGGAGAGTGTCTGCCCAACTGCTTTTGCATTATGTAAAGGATATTCATTAGAAGATCGGCTTTCGATTAATAACAGTCCCTGAGCGTCCCGCTTATTCCACCAGTAATCCAGCATATTACGAATCTGTTTCATAAAATCAGCGCGCCCGGTTCGTTGCCAGGCATAGGCCCAATCGAAAATATAAAATCCTCCGTGGCGTGGAAAATCACAGGATCGGGTATTTGATCCGGTTTGAGGTTGCGGGTGAGTTCGTTTTTCGATAAGCGCGTGGCGTATATATTCTTTTCTGCCCGCTATCCAGTGGAAATCAAGGCCCAGGGCGAAACGTTCTACACAAACAGGATTAAATTCCCATAGTTTGTCCCATAGCCATAAAGGCGCCTGGCGCAGGTGATCGTGTGTGGATGGAATTTTCGCTCCCGCATCCATATTGCTGTTGCCGACACGGTCCTCGATCAGATGCCAATAGCTGTGCTCGCCCCAGGGGAAAAGTCCTGTTTGCGTATCAGTACAGTGTGTAGCAAAACGTCGTATATAAATATCCGCAGCTTCCGCATAATCCGGCCGGCTGCGCGCCGCAGCCATTGCATATAATGTTTTGAGTGTAGCTTCATCGTGCATTAGATTGCTGCCCAGGTGAGCGCGGTCGTTATTACGCTGTCCCTGGATCGGCGCGGGTAGTTTCCTGAGCATCGTGCCGGTCTTGCGGTCCAGTAACGACGGAATCAGGCCATGATAAGGCTTGGCTACCTCTATTAACCCATCCAGGGATTCACTTATTAAATCAAGCATGACATCAGGTGTTAATTGCATTTAATTTTCTTAAATTGATGTAACTACTCAGGTAGCGCTACCAGTGTCGCCACCATGACAACAGTGTAGCATCCCCCCCCCTCGAATACAATAATATATTTGTTTTTTTGCTGAACTCGAATCGTGTAATTATCTACAGTATTGACCATGATACAGAATATGGTCATACAGGGAAGGTGCATCACGTCTGACGAGATCGGATTAATCCGCGATCTGATGGCCACGCATCGTGAGTGGGGCCGCACACGGTTAAGTGAGGAACTCTGCCGCCTCCGGGATTGGCGTAACGATCGTGGTCGCATTAAAGATATGGCGGCGCGAACCCTTCTGCTGAAACTGGAACGGCGAGGATTGATCGAATTGCCAGCACGGCAACGAGGCTCAACGAACGTATACCGTATAATCGGCGGCTGCCCATGGCAGAGCATTCAACCGATCCGATATACGGAAACCTGTGCGATTTGCGACCTCTGTCCGTACATATTGTCGCTCCGAAGTCGCCGGATGTGAGCTTGTACAACACCCTGCTCACACGCTACCATTACCTCGGTCATCGCAACACAGTGGGAGAGAACCTGCGTTATCTTTTCCGCGAACGATACGAACGTCCGGTGGCCTGTGCGCTGTTTGGCTCGGCAGCGTGTAAGTGCGCGGATCGCGATGCATTTTTGCAATGGGATATGGATGCTCGTCAACGTAACCTGCAGGGGCTAACCAACAATACCCGCTTTCTTGTACTACCATGGGTCGAGATTCCTCATTTAGCCAGCCATGTGCTGGGTCTGATCGCACGTCGGCTTCGTGACGACTGGCAGGCCAAATATGGTCATCCGGTGCATGCGCTGGAAACGTTTGTGGATCTCCGTTTCAGGGGCACTTGTTATCGAGCCGCAAACTGGTTACGACTGGACGCAACAAAGGGGCGTAACGACCGTAACCACAATAACGACTGTTCGTCACCGAACACCAAGCTGAAACCAAAACATGTACTTGCGGACATATCAATAAGGCTTCTTTTCCCGATGGCATCAAGGCGCCCAATCAATATGGCAACCGCATCAAAGCGACAGCCGTTTACTTGAAAACCTATCAGCATCTTCCTTATGCACGCACATGCGAGCTTCTGTCTGATCTGTTTGGCTACCCGTTAAGTGAAGGAACTCTTGATAATATGATTATTGAAGCCAAAAATCGGGTTTCCGATACGGTTGAAATAATCAAACAAATGATCACACAAGCAGATGTTGTTCACTTTGACGAGACCGGCTCGCATGTTACAACCAAACGCAGATGGATGCATGTGAGCTCAACGAGTTGGGCAACCTGCTTCGAGATTCATCATAAACGAGGATGCAAGCCTTTGATGATATTGGCATCATGCCTGATTTCAAGGGCCGGGCGATTCACGATTTCTGGAAACCCTATTTGAAGTACGCATGCAAACATGGCCTTTGCAACGCTCACCATTTACGCGAACTGATATTCATCCATGAACAGCACCAACAAAAATGGGCAAACCACATGCCAAGAAAAAACGGGGAAGACCTAAAAAATCAAAAGCGCGCAATCTGCTAGAAAGATTCGATAAGCATCGATGTGATGTGTTAGCCTTTATGTATGACTTCAGAGTGCCTTTCGATAATAATCAAGCCGAACGCGATATCCGAATGGCAAAACTCCAGCAGAAAATATCGGGCTCATTTCGTTCCGAAGGTGGCGCAAAAGCATTTTGTACCATACGAAGCTATATCTCCACCGCCCGTAAAAACGCAATTAACGCAATTGAAGCAATTATTCAAATCTTCGTCGACAAACCCTTTGTTCCAGCTTGTAATTCCTCATAAATCGAAAATCGCTTCATTATTCATTTGATTGATCTTCAAATTATGCTAATACTTACATCCATGTACCTGAGCAGTTAACAGGTTTTATGCCTTTGCCTGCGTTTCCCTCTGCCCCCGGGGCAGCGTCTCCTCGTGCGGTTGTAAACCGTCTGGATCGTTGCAGATTGCTGTTGGCGGAAGGGGTATATCGCCGTCCAACAACGGATCATCCGTTTCGCGCATATACCGATCCATGCGCGCGCGCATGTCGTCCAGCACTTCCCACGTGCGGCTGTCGTCGATCAGGTTATTGGTCTCGTGCGGATCGAACGTCAGGTCGTACAACATCTCCTCGTCTTGCGGCCTGGACTGCCAGCCCCTGTCCAGCCAGTATTGCTTGCTATGCGAATTGTCACAGTTAGGCAAAGAAGGCCGATTTCTTTTTGTGAACCGCTTGATATACTTCCATCGCTCTGTGCGAACGGCTCGCATCGGCTCATAGGAAGCATGATAATTGACCGTAAAGTACAGATCCTCATGAATCGCCCGGGATTCCCCTCTAATTAGAGGCAGAAGCGACTTGCCCTGCAGGCGGGCGGGTTTGTCGATTCCCAGCATATCGCAGAGCGTGGGATATATATCCAAATGACTAACCATGGCGTTCACCACTTTCCCGTCCTGAAAATCTTCGGGTGCCTTGACGATCAGCATCACCCCGGTGCCTGAATCCTCCAAGTTGCATTTCATTCGCGGAAAAGGAATGCCATGATCCGTCGTGCAGACAATAATGGTACGTTTGTCCAGTCCGGACGTTTTCAAAGCGTTAAACACTTGCCCCATTTTCCGGTCCAGCGTCATGGCGCTCGCCGCATAATTCGCCATATCCATTCGGGTTTCCGGAGTATCCGGAATCGGCTCGGGCGGTCGGGTGTAGCGCGCGTCAAGCGGCTCGTCGTCACGAATAAAGTCTTTATCGGCGCCCTTTCTATGGGTTTCCATGAATCCAACCGAAAGGGAGAAGGGTTCCGCAGGTTTATGCGTCAGAAACTCAACGACCGCCTGGTGCGCTCCGCCGGGACTTTTGAGCAACCGGTCATAGCCGATGGTTTGATGCGAAGCTTCACCGATTGCTATATGCTGTACACCGGCCAGAGCCGCTGTATATCCGCGCGTTTTGAGAGTATGAATAATATGTTTGCGGTAATCGTACAGCGCAAAGCCGCGATGCGCCAGCCCAAGCATGCCGTTCTGGTGCGGGTACTCGCCTGTTAGCAGGGCGGCCCGACTGGGCGAGCAGGTCGGGTTTACGGTGAAAGCCTGCCGGAAAAGCACTCCCTGCTGCGCCAGTTCCTGTAACGCGGGAGTCGGAATCGCATAGCCGTAAGGCTGGATATAGCGACCACTGTCATGCGAGTGAATATAAAGGATATTGTAGTTTTTTTCAGACATGGCTTCTCCGGGCACAAAACATTTGTATCAATATGAAGTTGAATTTTCATAACACAAATAGTATACCCCAAATTGCCGGATCGTCAAGGTGAATTCAGGGTGAATTCGTTTTTTTTCTCCCTTTCCCTCCTTCCGGCCTGCCCGAAATCTTCGCTCACTTCCGGCATGCCTGTATATTCTCCGCAGCTGTCAAACAGGCTTCAGGTAATTACCATATGCACGTGCGGATGAAAGTCAAGCAGGGTTCCAAAGGTCTGAACGCTCGCCACCGCGCCCGGACGGGATTGCGACTCTCCCGCGGCCTCCTGCATGGCCGTAAGCAGGGCGTCGTATGCCGCACGAGCCAGCCGGGACAGAAGCTTCCTGTTACAGCAAAAACAAAGCCGAAGCCGGCGGGGTATGCTGAAGGTAATATGGCGGTGCCCCACAGTCTCAAGGACCTCGCGGGTCAGCATCTCGCCGAAAAGGAGCTGGCGCTTCTTGTGACAAGACGGACACAGGCCCCTTTTTTTGGTCGCTTCTGCGCCATCCATGGCGGAATTTAATCTGACACACATTTACGTTTTTTCATTGGGATCCTCTGAGTTCATATCTCATGCGCATATCCGTTCCGGGATAGA
>CAZGEP010000111.1:0-16624 GCA_964524955.1 uncultured Planctomycetota bacterium
GGCAAAATTAAGCGGCGTAAATCCAAGCGATTTAAACTTGCTAATGATAGCAATCAAAAACTCAGCAGCCAATCCCAGTTAGAATTCATCCATAACTCAAAACCCTTTACTACAGACACTTGAACAAATAAGCACGCTACAACGCCAAAACCCTATCCGCAACATAAGATATATTATCGGACGTTTTGATTTTACTCACGGGATGGACCCCATTTTTCTTAAAGCCATGTTTTTTGTCCGATAATGTTAATTCACCCAGCGCATCGGGACATACGCTCCGGTTCGTTTCTTATACTCTATATATTCAGGATACACACCCATCATCTTTTTTTCTTCGATATATGCTCTGTATCTCTGCAGCACTATAAAGAGAATCGTAAACCCGATGTTTATATAATTAAATCGCTGAACAAAAACGCCTGCAACTGCGATACTTTCTCCAAGGTATAGTGGATGCCTAATATATGCATATGGTCCGGAAAAAATTGGTTTTCTGGCTTCACTCATTATGCTGAATGAGGTGTTCAGCCACACTATACCTGAGAGCGTTATGGCATGACCTATGATAAGAAACGGCATTGTATAATAGATTACTTCGGATGACAAAAGAAGATTCGGACTTGAATATTCTAAAAGACACGCAATTAAAGCATTCCCCTTTATCATTGGGACATATTTTGATATATAATACCCAATATCAGGAACTTCCCAAATCAGCAAGGGCAGTCCAGCACAAAACAACGGTAAAACGATCTCCTTAACTCCCCTTGCACTTTCTTTCGCAGGAGAACGCCGTAGATAACTGATTACAAAAAAGAAAAATGTCATTTGAATTAGCAGCTGATTCAACGTATTGAAAGTAAAGATCCATGTATAACCATCCGACATCTTTGTCTGATACTGAATAAGATGTCGGATTCTTGTAATCATATATGCTGAAATACCAACTCCCCCACCAATCTTTGATACAAATTCCCATACAGGCTCACGCGTGAAAAGGATTTGCCTGTAACATAAATAGGCAAAAATAACACAAACCGGAATATAATATATCATATCGCCTTCACGAATAAACGATTATAATGTCTTCCTCAATGGTTCATCACAAATGCAGGCAATTTTTGAAAATGATCTTTCAATAATCAATATATTACCATAGTACATAAAACAAGACAACCGGATGTACCCTGGACTGTGGACCGCTTGTTTAATCTTGTGTTTTGTGTGGAAGGCGGGTACAATATCAAGATGAATACTGCGGATGAATAAAAAAACACCTTATTTTAGCACACTTTTTTTACTTGCCCTGTCTCTGCTTGTGCTTAGGCTTGCTGTCACAAATAACCCGAACAACACCTTTCCTCTTAATAACTTTGCAATTCTCACAAATTCGCTTAACCGATGGCTGTACTTTCATGATTTCTAACTCCTGTGAATCTAATTACCTTTTTTTCTATATGTTATTCTACCTTTGGATAAATCATACGGCGACATCTCAAGGACGACTTTATCTCCTGGAAGGATTGTTATATAATACATTCTCATTTTACCGGAGACATGCGCCAAAACTTCATGACCGTTTTCAAGTTCAACTTTGAAAGTTGCATTTGGCAATGCTTCTTTTACGATTGCTTCTACCTGTATTGGTTCTTCTTTGGCCATAAACTGTTTTGCCTTATTCAGTTAAAATTTCGGGTTCATCTTCAGTGACTGCAATTGTATTTTCAAAGTGAGTGGATAATTTTTTATCTGCTGTATATGCAGTCCACTTGTTTCTGGAAATCTTTACTTTACTGGTTCCAATGTTTATCATCGGCTCTATGGCAAGTACAATACCGGGCTTCAATTCCAAGTCATTTGCAAGAAGTTCCCGTGATATAAAATTCGGAACCTGCGGCGCTTCATGCATTTCCTTGCCAATACCATGTCCGACAAAAGATCGTACAACCGAATAACCATTCACCTCTGCAACCTGCTGAATGGTACGGGATATATCGGACAGCTTATTTCCCTTTCGCATCTTGTCGGTTGCTTTTTTAAGAGCATTTCGGCATATATCCACAAGCCGCATTGCTTCTGGCTTAATTTTCCCGACAGGATATGTTCTTGCAGCATCGGAATAAAAACCATTCAGCTCAACACCAACGTCAAAGGAAACAATATCACCGTCTTTTATTACGGTATCATCGGGTATTCCGTGTACAATCTGTTCGTTAACGGAAATACATGTGTTCTTGGGATATCCCCTGTAACCTAAAAAAGCAGGACGTGCTCCATAACTATTTATAATAACTGACGCTATATTGTCAAGTTCTAATGTCGTAATACCCGGTATAATTTTATTCTTTATTTCTGTAAATATCTTAGATACGATCTTACCCGCTTGCCGCATTTCATCAAGATCATCCGAAGACTTGATCGATATCATTTAGTATTGCTTGCCTCTTCGGATGAATCCGTCGTAATCACGGGTCAGAAGATAAGACTCAATCTTCTGTACTAGATCAAGAGATACACCAACAGATATGAGAAGCCCCGTGCCTCCGAACAAACTTGCAATCGTCCAGTGTATATCGAATGCATCACGAATAAAAGTAGGAATGACAGCGACAAATGCAAGAAAGCATGCACCAGCAAATGTGACCCGGGTCATTACTTTTTCCAAGTAATCCGCTGTTTTTCTTCCCGGTCGTATTCCAGGAATAAAGGTGCCTCCTTCTTTCATGTTTTTTGACATCTCAATTGGATTAAATTGGATTGCGGTATAAAAAAAGGAGAAAAAGAGAATTAATAAAATAAATGATACTACATATAATGTGCTTCCAAATGCAAAGGCTTGAAAAACAAACCCAATTCCAGGCGCTTTACTTAACATACTCGGTATCATTAATAGAGATGACGCAAAGATAATGGGAATAACACCTGCTTGATTAACGCGAAGCGGTAGATAGGTTTTCTGCCCACCATAAACCCTTCGTCCGCGAGTCTGTTTAGCCTGCTGAACGGGAATTCTCCGCTGCCCTAGTGTAATCAGAACAACCGATACAATCATAAATGCAAAAAGAAATATCAGGATTCCTATATTCAAAAGTCCCATTTTACCTGCTGAATCCTGAAGATTCAATGAGGTTTTCTGGGCAAGAGTTTGAATCGCAATCGGCATCCTGGAAAGAATACCAGCCATAATAATCAACGAAATCCCGTTACCAATACCGTGCTCGGTTATTTTATCTCCAAGCCATATTAAAAATGCTGTTCCTGTGGTAATGGTTACTATACCGACAACCTTAAAGACAAAACCGGGATTTTGTACTAATGTCTGCCCTCCCTGAAGATTGATCGAACATAAATAATTGACAACAAGGGCAGCCTGAAACATGCAAATACCAATAGTGGCATATTTCGTATATTGTGATATTTTTTTACGTCCAGCCTCTCCTTCCTTGGCAATTTTCTCAAGAGCAGGGAAAATAGATATCATCAACTGAAATATAATGGATGCACTGATATACGGCATGATTCCCAATCCGAAAATAGTACCTTTCTTAAAAGCACCACCAGCAAACATATTGAGCATGGTAAACACCGTACCAGTACCTGTGCTTCCTTTAACCATATTATCAATATATGATTCCAGTGCGACTGTATTAATTCCAGGTATGGGAATAAAACAACCCAGACGAAATACAGCAATCAGTGCGAGCGTATAAAATATCTTCTTTCTTAGCTCTGGAACCTTGGAGATGTTTTCTACTGTGCCGAACACTTATACCACCTCAATCTTGCCGCCGGCTTTTGTTATCTTTTCCTCTGCTGATTTGCTGAATGCATTCGCTTTTACTGTCAAAGGGACTGTAATGTCGCCTTGTCCCAGGATTTTAACCGGCATACGGCCTCTATTTTTCAGTAATTTTTTTTCTTCCAATGCGGGTATGTCAACAAGTGAATCCTTTTCAAATGATTTCATCAATACACATACATTAATAACATAATACTCTTTTTTATGACGTGCATTTTTAAACCCTTTTTTCGGTAATCTTCTATAAAGCGGCATCTGTCCGCCTTCAAATCCAGGTCGTACTTTTCCACCGGAACGTACATTCTGTCCGCGATGTCCGCGTCCAGCAGTTTTACCGTTACCGCTTCCAGGACCTCTTCCTACACGTTTTCGATTCTTGTACTTAACTTGTTTAGTCTTTTTCATTAATTCTGTAATGTTCACGTCATTCGCCTTTCGATGCTTTTAATTTGCTAATACCATCAAACGTTGCCTTGACAAGATTCATGGAATTATTAGAACCAAGTGATTTCGTCAAAATATCATGAATCCCGGCACAAGTAACAACGGCTCGTACTGCTGCTCCAGCAATAACACCGGTACCTTTGCTTGCAGGGAGCAAAACCACTTTAGAAGATCCTAACTTTCCAATCACTTTATGTGGTATAGTGCCATCTTTTATATTCACATTAAACATATTCTGTTTCGCTTTTTTGGTTGCCTTCTCAATAGCGGCCGGTACACCAGGGGCTTTTCCGTATCCCCACCCAATCTTTCCAGATCCATCTCCAGCCACAACCATGGCGCTGAAACTGAATCTCCGTCCCCCCTTCATAACCTTTGCGCAACGCGCAATACGAACGACTTCAGTCATAAGGCCATCGTCCGGTCGATCAGAATCACGATTTCTTTTTCGGGATCTCGATACACGCTTATCTCTTTCCTTGGGTGTTTCTACAGATGCTTTATTTTGATCCGCTGAAGGTGTTTTCTTTTTCGTTTCGACCTTCGTTTCGTTTGATTCTATTTTTTTCAGTTTTTCCTGATCTTCCGTAGCCACAACAACTCCTATTCATTAAATTGTAAGCTTTGCCTCTTTAAAACCATCGGCAACCGCTTTAATTCTACCATGAAATTTATAACCATTTCTATCAAAGACTGCTTTTTCAATTCCCTTTACTTTAGCCTTTTCAGCAAGCAATCTACCGGTTGCTTTAGCGACTTCAGTTTTTGTGTGTTTTTTATCTGTAAGAATATCCTTCATTTCCTTCGAATCAGATGACACTGAAGCTAAAGTAACACCTTGAATATCGTCAATCAATTGGCAGGAAATATTCTTAATACTACGTGTAACCGTTAACCGAGGTTTTTCACTCGTACCCGATACTTTACGCCTCACTCTATTTTTACGTTTGAAATATCTCTGTAATTTTGTATTCATTTTATTATGCTTCGCCTCCGACTGCAGTCTTACCGACTTTGCGTCTGATAATTTCATCACTGTATTTAATTCCCTTACCCTTATAGGGCTCGGGAGGTCTTACTTTTCTGATATTTGCTGCAAACTGACCGACAACCTGTTTGTTATATCCCTTAATTACGATCTGTGTCGGTTGTGGTGTTTCAACTTCAACACCTTCAGGGATATCAAAATCAACTGGATGGGTAAAACCAATCTGAAGGTTGAGTTTCTTACCGCTCACATTCGCACGATAACCGACACCTACAATATCAAGTATTTTAGTAAATCCGGTGGTTAATCCAATGACCATATTGTTCACATGGGAACGATACGTTCCCAGTAGCATTTTATTCCGTTTACTTAAATCAATGGATTCAAGCTGCAAAATTGAGTTACCAGAATTATTGCTCTGCTTTAACGTCAATACATTCGGAAGATCAAGAGACATTTGCCCCTTCTGACCCTTTACAGTAATTGACTGTTTTTTAACAGTGATCTCAAGTCCTTTGGGTACTTCGATGGGTTTTTTGCCAATCCTCGACATTTACGTATACCTTAAAAATACTGTTACCAAACCGTACATATCACTTCCCCGCCTAAATTCATTTCTGTACATTCTTTATCTGTATGCACACCTTTGCTGGTAGAAATAATAGACACGCCATACGAATTCAAAAACGGCTTTATATCCTTGCTTTTTGTGTAAATTCTGCGACCCGGCTTGCTAACTCGTGTTATTTCATTTATCGCACCCTTACCTTCTTCGTCGTATTTAAGGGTAATGATAAGCTGCTTGTGTGTTTGTGAATCATCCACGGAAGAAGAGTCCAGATATCCCTCCTGTATCAGTATGTCACCGACATTTTTCTTCTCATTGGAATACGGCATTGTAATGGAACCTTTACCGGCCATATATCCATTTCGGATTCTTGTCAGCATATCAGCAATAGGATCGGTCATACTCATGCAACATATCTCCTGTTCTAATGAAAAACCTACCAGCTTGATTTTCGTACACCAGGGATTTCACCCTTGGAAGCAAGCTTTCTAAAGCAGATTCTGCAAATCTTAAATTTTCTATAAAAGGCCCGAGGTCTTCCACACAATTGACAACGGTTGTATTCCCGCGTTTTATATTTTTTTGGTTTTCTCTGCTTCTCGATTAATGATTTTCGCGCCATGTAAAATTAAGCTCCCTGCCTGAACGGCATACCGAACATAGTTAACAACGCTTTCGCGTGTTCATCATTTTCAGCAGAAGTCACAATATTAATGTCGATTCCATGATTATACTGTATCTTATCCGGATCGACTTCCGGGAAAATTATCATTTCCTGAATTCCAAGGCTGTAATTTCCATTTCCATCAAATCCATTAGATGAAACACCCTGAAAATCTCGTATAACCGGTATTGCTATATGAATCAAACGTTGTAAAAAATCGTACATTCTCTTTTTTCTCAAAGTAACTTTGCACCCGACAATATCGCCTTTTCGTATTTTAAAATTGGATACTGCTTTCTTTGCGCGTGTAATAGCGGCCTTTTGACCGGTAATTACGGTAAGATTGTGAGATGCCTCTTTGACATTTACATCGTTTGCTTCACTGATTCCCGTATTAATACATATTTTCTTTAGTTTGGGAACCTGCATTGAGTTCTCAATACTAAGTTCGTTTTTCAGTTTGGCAAATATCGTATCTGTATATTGTTTTTTTAGATTATCCATAGTGATTTCATTTTGCATAAACAATGTCATTGTTGCATTTTTTACAAACGCGTACTTTGTTTCCGTTATCTAATGTTCGTATACCGGTTCGACGTGGTGCATCGCATTTCGGACAAAGCACCAATACGCTGGACAAAGATATTGTACCTTCCTTGGTAACTCTTCCCCCCTCTTTGGTTTGTTTGTTATACTTAAGATGACGCACAACAGTTTCTGTGTTTTCAACGGAAATACGATTCGTTTCAGGAAAGACCTTCAAAACTTTACCCGTTTTACCCTTATGATTTCCGGATATAACTTTTACCGTATCGCCTTTTCGTACATGTGTTTTGTGTTTCATTTGTATTCCTGATAAATTCAAACAACTTCGGGAGCTAGAGAAATAATTTTCATGAAATTCTTTTTTCTCAATTCCTTGGCAACGGGCCCGAAGATTCTGGTTCCAACCGGATTTAATTCATTGTCAATAATAACAATTGCATTATTGTCAAATCGGAGACTTGTGCCATCATCGCGATTAATTGGATTTGCAGTACGTACAATAACGCCCTTGACCTTGTCTCCCTTTTTAACAGTTCCATCCGGTACAGACTTTTTTACCGAACAGGCAATCACATCACCAATATGTGCATACTTGCACCCCGTTCCCCCCAAAACACTGATACACATCACCTCTTTTGCACCAGTATTATCCGCGACCGTTAGCTTACTCATGTGCTGTATCATTTTATTCAGTCCTGTATTCTTAAACCGTTTTCTCAATAATTTTATTTAACTTCCAGCGTTTTCGCTTACTCAACGGCCGGGTTTCCTGTATTTCAACTTTGTCTCCAGTGCGGGCTGCATTCTTCTCATCATGTGCTGTACATTTTGTATGCTTGCGAATATATTTGCCATATAAAGGATGCTTGACTCGATATTCAACCCTTACTGTAATTGATTTATCCATACGGTCACTGGAAACAACGCCAATTTTTGTCTTTGTTTTATTACGATCACTGGTTGTCATGCCGTTTTTCCTTTGAGTTCATGAATAACAGTATAGATTCTTGCAACATCTTTTTTCAATGCTTTTAATTTCGATGGAGCACTCTCTGTTTCAGCATTTGCTTTAAATTTGATGTTCGCAATTTCTTTATGGATCTTGACGATTTCTGAATGCAGGTCGTCAAGGGATAATTCACGCAATTTATTTGCTTTCATAATATGACACCTGTTATCGTTTTACAAAACGGGTTTGTATTGAATATTTTGCGGATTGGAGCCTGAAGGCATGACGCGCCAGATCTTCTGTACATCCGGAAACTTCAAATAGGATTGTTCCTGGCTTTACAATTGCAGTCCAATAATCAATTTCGCCCTTGCCCTTGCCCATACGTGTTTCAGCGGGTGTTGCTGTCATGGCCTTGTGCGGAAATATTCGGATCCACATCTTGACACTGCCACCCAGATAATGCCGGGCAGCAACACGTGCAGCTTCAATTTGACGGGAAGTGACAAATCCAGCATTCATTGCCTGTATTCCAAATTCACCAAAAGACAATTTATTTCCCTTTGTTGCTTTACCGCGTATTTTGCCACGCTGTGTTTTTCTGTATTTTACACGTTTCGGCATTAAAGGCATTGTATTAAATCCTCAATCTCTGTTTTTTTTTACCTGTATATCCAAACCTTTACACCTATGTTACCATAGGTTGTGTTGGCTTCTGTAAATCCATAGTCTATATCCGCACTCAGCGTATGCAGCGGAAGTGCTCCCTGCTTGACTGTTTCTCTGCGCGCCATATCCGCACCACCCAAACGACCGGAGCATTTAATCTTAACTCCCTTTGCACCAGCCTCTCTACAGGAATCCATGGCCTTTTTCATGACAAAACGAAAATAGGCTCTTTTGGACAGCTGTGCGGATATACTTTCTGCAACAAGCTGAGCATCCAATTCTGGTTTCATTACCTCTTTAATATCAATGCTGATTTCACGCTTACCAAATTCCTGTTCAATAGCATCATTCAGTTTTTCAACTTCAGACCCTTTTTTGCCGATAATGATACCTGGTCTGGCTGCATGAATTAATACTTTAATTTTTTCGCTGTTTCGATTGATTTCTATCTTAGAAACACCGGCAAAAAAACATTTTTCCTTGATTAAATTCTTGAGCTTCTGATCTTCAACCAGATTGGTTCCAAATGTTGCTTTATCCGCATACCATTTAGCATTCCAATCCCTGCTGATTCCTAATCGAATACCACGTGGATCAACTTTCTGTCCCACAGACTCACCTCTTCAATTAACACTCATCACTGATTTCAACCAGGATATGACTGGTTCTTTTTTTTCTCGGTACCGCCCTGCCCATTGCAGCCGGCATATATCTTTTGTAAGCAGGTCCCTTGTTTACAGAAACCACACTTACTTTATAATCTTCAATCTTGACATCATCACCAGCATTGGCTACAGCAGAGCTCAAGACCTTATAGAGGAAATTTGCGCCTCTGCGATTGGTAAACTTCAAATTATCCAATGCTTCATCAACATACTTGTTTTTTATCATTGACGTGATCGGCTGTATCTTTCTCGGGCTTATTCGTGCAAATCGATGCTTGGCTGTGAATTTCATAGTATTTATTCTCCTGAACCTTTTGACGAAGAACTGTGTCCTCTGAATGTTCTAGTCAATGAAAATTCTCCGAGCTTATGTCCGACCATATCTTCCGTAACCAACACGCTGTTAAAGACTTTGCCGTTATGAACCAGAAACGTATGGCCGACAAATTCAGGAACAATTGTACAGGATCGAGCCCATGTCTTTATCGGCTCTCTACCGCCGGTTTCTTTCTGGCTCTTGACTTTCTTATATAATTTTGGATCAATAAACGGACCCTTCTTAAGCGAACGACTCATATGTTATTTCCTTCTCCGTACTATGTATTTCTCGCTTGAAGCTGATGGTTTTCTTGTCTTACCAGCCTTGGCAAGCTTACCCGTTGGTGAACAGGGATGGCGACCACCAGCGCGCCGTCCTTCGCCGCCGCCCATTGGATGGTCTACTGGCGCCTGCGCTGTACCCCGAACCGTAGGCCGCCTGCCCTTATGTCGCATACGTCCAGCTTTCCCAATAACAACTCCGGAATTATCAATGTTACTGACCTGACCAATGGTTGCCAGACACGTTTTATGAATTCGTCGGATCTCTCTTGAAGGCAGAAGAACATTTACATAGTTGCCCTCTTTGGCTGTAATCTTTGCAGAAGCCCCGGCAGCTCGTACAAATGTCGAATTGGCTTCAGGCCGCAACTGAATATTATGAATCTCCATACCCGACGGGATATTCCACAGAGGCATGCAATTGCCGACAACCGGCTCCACTTTTTCACCGGAACACACCACCTGCCCAACCTGAATACCATGCGGTGCAATTATATACCGTTTCTCACCATCAAAATAATTTAACAATGCAATAAACGCTGTACGGTTTGGATCATATTGAATTTCAGCTACACGCGCGGGGATGTCAAATTTATCTCGCTTAAAATCGATAATACGGTACTTTCTACGGTTTCCGCCGCCACGGTGACGTACAGTAATTCGCCCGCCAACACCCCGTCCACCGGTTTTGCGCAAGGGTGTAATTAATTTCTTTTCCGGTTTTTTCCCGGTAATTTCAGCGTAATCATTTACACTTGAAAATCGCCTGCCGGGTGTTGTTGGTTTGTATTTACGTATTCCCATGATGTATAATCTCAAATAATATCTAGTCTATCTTGCTCCCGAAGCGTTACAATCGCTTTTTTCCATTGACGGGTAAATCCGTAATGATACCGGACGCGCTTTCGTTTTCCGCGTACCGGCATTGTGTTCACTTTTTCCACCTTGATGCCGGAAAAGGCAGTCTCGACCGCTTCCTTTATCTGAGGTTTGGTCGCCCTTACGTTAACATCAAAAGTATATTTATTATCTTTCTCAGCAATCGCATGACTTTTTTCTGTCATGATCGTCTTCTTGAGTATTCTATATGGATTATCCAGCATTTTTTCTCGCCATCTCAATAATATTTTCTAAAGCGGATTTAGTCAAAACCACATGTCTGAACTTCAAAACTTCGTAACAGTTTAGCTCAAAGGAAGGTCTCAGGCAAACATCCTTAATATTTCGTACAGATTTATGAATATTTTTATCGTAATCGGAAATGGATATAATGCATTTATTCTTAATATTGAGCTTGGTAAGCATTGACTGGATTCTTTTGGTTTTCGGCTCTTCCAGTGAAATATCCTGAATAATAATCAGCTCATTGGAAAGAAGCCTGGAGAGAATCGCGGAGTTAAAGGCAAGTTTCCTGGCTTTTTTATTCATACGCTTTCGATAACTCCTGGGCTGCGGGCCAAACACAGTCCCACCACCACGCCATATCGGACTCTTACGCGAACCCGCACGCGCCCTGCCCGTACCCTTTTGACGCCACGGCTTTGCATTGCTGCCGCTGACAAGCGCACGATTCTTGACGGCATGGGTTCCCTGACGCTGATTGGCCTCATGCATCAGTACGGCATCCCGCATCAAGCGCAAATATATCTTGTTACCGAAGACTGTTTCGTCAATATCATACTCTTCAATCTTCTGTCCGTCTTCTCCGTAAACTGGCAGCGTAATCACGAATATTATCTCCAACAGCTAATTAACTTCAGTCAATGATGCAACTTTTACATACTGACCGCTATATCCGGGAACAGAACCTTTCACGATCATTAGATTCCGATCCTTATCAATTGAAACAACCGAAAGGCCTTTTACCGTAATACGTGCATTGCCGTGACGGCCGGCCATCTTCTTTCCCTTCCATACCCTTCCAGGATCCACGCACTGCCCAATGGATCCAGGTGCTCGATGATTGCAGTGAGCTCCATGTGTAGCTTCCTTACCTCGGAACCCCCACCGCTTCATTACACCGGAAAATCCCTTCCCTTTTGAAATTCCAGTAACGGAAACCTTTTCCGTATTTTCAAACAGATCAAGACCGTATTCCTTGCCGGCTTCAATGTCCTCATTATCCACAAGCGAAACCTCTCTTACGTAACGGCGCGGTGCAGAATTCAAACGCTCATAAACATTTCGAAGTGGTTTGGTCTCTTTTTTCTTAACATCAAATCCAAGCTGAGCAGCAGAATAACCGTCTTTTTCCGGCGTCTTGACCTGAACAACAACACAAGGACCGACCTCAAGTACGGTTACCGGAATCAACTTTCCGATATCATCAAAAATTTGCGTCATTCCTATTTTCTTGCCCAACAATTCATTCACTGGTTTACCCTTATCGTGTTAAACATTCTAAACTTCTATTTTTACTTAACTTATATTATCATTGACGGGTACGTGCGTCAAAATAGAAAAAAAGATTATACAAAGCGGGTATTGTTTGTAAAGTTTTTTCTGAAAAAAAATTGCATTTTTTTTTGTTGCCAATTCAGAAACAAAAAATATACTCTTCTTTTGAGCAAATTAAAAATGAAATTTCTAACATTATCAACATAACGCAAATGAAGAAAATCATCGTATTGGTTGTAAGCAGTATCAGCACCGAAAGAGAACAGGTCTGTCGAATAATCAAATCCGCCAACCACACCCCCATTGAAGTCGATAACGGCAGAACAGCCCTGAAGCTCCTGAAAGCCCGGCGACCATCTGTAATGGTAACGGATATTCTTACTGAATCTCTTCCCTGCAAAAAGCTTATAAAGGAAAAACAGCGAATCCGTTCCATCAGAGATATCCCCGTTATCATCCTTTCCGACGCCGCTCACCTTACGATAGCTCGCAGCATTCAAAGTCCGGATATCCATACCGTACTGGTAAAAAACATCACGAAAGAAGAGTTGCTTTCGAGTGTTCAGCAGTCAGTCTCTCCAGCAAAGAAATCGGGTTTCTCCACCACAAAAACAAACCGATCCGATTCTTCGCTCAAAGTTAAAAACACCCAACTAAACAGAAGCCTGATCACCAAGAAGGTTAAATGTCCCTTTCATAAGCAAGATGAGCCCTTCCTATACAACCGTCTGAAATCACGAACACAGCGTGTTCAAAACAATATATTCGGAATCCCATGCTACACCGGTCCAGTTGAGAATAGAACCTATTGCAATTTCAACCATTTTGATATCTCTGTTTGCCCAGACTGTCTCTTTGCATCCAATCTGCGGTCCGATTTTATATTTCTGGAAAAGGACAACATGGAAAAGGCCTCCTTTACTCCAGCAACAAAAAGAGATTTTGTCCAACTCGCTCATACACGGGAATCTATTTTAGGAGAAGATAAGCAGGATGCCGTTCAATTTGATCGCACACCGGTAATTGCTGCCAAAGTTGCTGTTACAGCTGCACAAAGCCAACTTACACTGTATAAGCTGGATTCCAGCCTTTTTCACAATCGAAAAACACTTGCCTTCAGCTACTACCTTAAGGCTGCGCAAATCGCTTTTGAGAGCCAGCTTGACACGAAAACATACCTTCGCAGGGCGCACGAAATCGGAAGCAACTTTCAGCCGATTTCCGAAAAAGTCGGGGTCATTCATCGCCACTACTGTCAAATGCTTGCCCTGTGTATTTACCTCAAGGACACCCAAGGCGCAGAAAATTATTATAAACATCTAACCGAATCCGGCAACTCCACTCCTTCCGAGCAGGTTATTTGGGATGATTACAGATCTAAAGCCCAGGAATTGTGGAAACAAAAAAACAGCCTTGACAGCTTCTACCTGTGATCGGATCTGTCAATCACTCCCCTGACTGATCCTTTTGCTTTTTTTTAGAAACAGCCCTGGCGGCCTTCTTCACCGCACTAAGATTTGACTTCCCTGCCTTCTCAAGTGTCAACGTTACCGTTCCAATGGGAATCTTGACCGTTCCGTAAAGGATAATTCCGGTCCGGCGGTCTACCCAAACCCTCATTTCCCCTTTATGAATAAAAATCCCTTCAAATTTGGCATCGATTCGCAATTCCACAGAATCAAACTCTCCAAGTCGAACCAGTTTTCTTCGCTGACGGCGTATGCATTGTACAACGACTTCCCACTCTTTTTTGCTGGTACATACCGGCAGACGGATCTCCATCCCGGGCTTGAGGTTAAAATGCCGTATGTAATACAATGCAGCCAGAGGATCAAAGGCTGGTTTTTCAATCGGGATGTCCACACGCTCCCGCCGGTCTAAATTTTTGCCGGCTTTTCGGATCATTCGGGCTTTTTTCTTTTCGTAATCAAAGACAATGGTCTCTCTGCGTTTGTATTCCTTTTCGTTCAAATCTTTATTAAAATGAATTGAATAGAATTCTCGGCGATGAATATTCGAGGTGACAATGTCTTCGGTTTTATAAAAAACAGAAAATAACTTGTTGGTTCTGGATACAATTTTCAACTGAATTGTATCCTTCCCGTCCGCAACCGCGCCCTTGTCGATCCGAAGAACAGAAGCGCCAGCCGGAACTCCTCGAAAACTTACAATATATCGCAGTGTTTCACCGAGAGGCAGTCGTCCGGGGTGGAGCTTATCCGGTCGCGTTACCACGGTAAATTCAGCGGATTCTCTCTCATTCGTGGCGCTGGATTCTTGCGCAACAGTATGGAAGTTCCCCGTGAGGAGAATCACACCAACGCAGATCAGTATCCAGTGAGCCTTCATCCGGAATCCGCTCCTTCTCTTACAGAAACATGGTCTTTGAACATCATTTCTCATGGCAGCATTTCCGTACAGACACATTCATTATTTCTCCTCTACTAGGGGTGCTTATTTTACGGTTTAGGCCGTATATTACAAGCAGAGATTATTAAATAATTCGAGTTGACTCTTCTTGCCTCACCAATATAATGAAACCGCTTTTATTCTATAACAAGAGTCTATTTCTTTTTGAGGTTTACTCATGTCAAAAACACAGCTGATTGTAATGGCTGCCGGAATCGGAAGTCGTTACGGAGGGCTCAAACAAATCGATCCGGTCGGTCCCAGCAGCGAAATTGTACTGGATTATTCAATCTATGACGCGATTAAAGC
Source organism: uncultured Planctomycetota bacterium (assembly GCA_964524955.1). Taxonomy (GTDB): domain Bacteria; phylum Planctomycetota; class CAZGEP01; order CAZGEP01; family CAZGEP01; genus CAZGEP01. The sequence goes on from CAZGEP010000111.1 coordinate 15,008, forward strand.
TGGATTCAGTAAAGTTGTCTTTGTTATCCGTAAAGACATTGAAGATGCATTTCGAAGTACCGTAGGCAAAAATATTGAACCCCGGATTGAAACCCAATATGTGTTTCAGGAATTAACCAATATTCCCTCCGGTTTTGACGTTCCCTGTGACCGCACGAAACCCTGGGGGACTGGACATGCAGTGTTGTGTGCCAACGAATCCATTACCGCCCCTTTTGCGGTTATCAATGCTGACGATTTCTATGGTGTGGAATCGTTCCGGGTACTCAATCAATATCTGACGCAGGCGGCAGACACAGATCTCTATGATTACTGTATGGTCGGATTCCAGCTGAAAAACACCCTGAGTGATCACGGCCATGTTGCCAGAGGTGTCTGCACTGCAGATACAAACAGCAAGCTACAGGAAATTACAGAGCGGACCAAAATAATTAAGTCCGATGATGAGGTCCAATACACAGAAAATGATAAAGACTGGATCCCACTTCCTCCCGACAGCACTGTATCCATGAACATGTGGGGATTTACGCCCAGTTTCATGAACGAACTGTCGAACCGGTTCCCCCGTTTTCTTGAGGAAAATATATCTATTCCTAAATCTGAATTTTTTATTCCCTCTGTTGTCAACGACCTTCTAAGGGAAAACAAGGCGTCAGTAACCATCCTGCCGACTCGTGAAAAATGGTTTGGGGTAACCTACAGGGAAGACCGTCCTGCAGTCAAGAACGCGATACAGAATCTGGTCACATCAGGTGTATATCCGGACAATTTATGGAGATAACGAATGGCGGAACACAGCAATGAATACCTTGCAGAAGTGGTGGCTCAATTTGACGTTCAGGGTGAACTCAAAGAGATCGCTCCGTACGGGACAGGTCATATCAACGATACCTATGCCAGTAAAATAGATACCGGCTCCGAAATAACCCGATTCATACATCAGCGAATGAATCACACGATCTTCACGAAACCTGAAAAGCTTATGCAAAACATCCAACGAGTGACCGCACACCTTCGAGGCAAAGTTCAGGCTGCCGGCGGTGATCCGGAACGGAATGTTCTAACCATTGTTCCCTCACGATCAGGAAACAGTTTTATTCACGACGATCATGGGAACTACTGGAGAACGTATGTCTTCATTGAAGGCGCCCGGACATACGATGTGATTGAAAATATGGAATACGTAACCAATGCATCCCGAGCATTTGGAGAGTTCCAGAAACAGCTTGCTGACCTGCCCGGTCAACGGCTTTACGAAACCATACCAGACTTTCATCACACGAAAAAACGTTTCAATACGTTCATCCAGACGCTTGAGCAAGACCCCATGAATCGTGCCGCAGGTGTTCGGAGTGAAATAGATTTTGTTACCCAGAGATCTCAAGACACAGAACGCATTCTCAATCTAATAAATGAAGGTAAAATACCCGAGCGGATTACGCACAACGACACCAAATTTAATAACATAATGATCGACAATCAGACCGGCGAAGGCGTCTGCGTCATTGATCTGGATACGGTCATGCCTGGAACCGTCCTGTATGATTTTGGTGATTCCGTTCGAATCGGCGCCTCTACGGCAGCGGAAGATGAACGCGACCTCTCTCTGGTAAGCAT
>CAZGEP010000112.1:0-16534 GCA_964524955.1 uncultured Planctomycetota bacterium
TAACCAAATAATCTTGCGTGGATTACAGCATCACTGAAAGTAGCCACGCCCAATTGATTTTATCGCAATCGGTATCGGGATCAAACCTGCAGAAAAGTGTGATGGGTAACGTGCGATGAATTACTGCAGTTAAAGCCATCGACTATCGACGCTCAACTATCGATTGCCCCCCCTTCTCCTGTGAAAAACAATTCTCGCAATTCTGAAGAAACTTGATATAAAATACTGATGACATTGACTTTTTTCGGAGCGGTTGTTATGAATGTGATCTGTATTTTATGTGACAGTCTGAACCGGCATTTTCTGGCTCCGTTTGGCAAGAAAATCGCCCATACCCCGAACCTCGACTGGCTGGCTGAACGGTCGCATGTCTTTACCCGTCATTTTTCCGGATCTCTGCCCACGATGCCCACGCGGCGTGAAGTCTGGACCGGGTATCATGATTTTCTCTGGCGACCGTGGGGTGCGCTTGAACCGTGGGATAAAGATTTTTCCGGTATTTTGCGCGAGCAGGATGTAATGACCATGCTCATCAATGATTCCTATCATCTGTATGAGGTGGGCAGCGGAAATTATCATTTTAATTTTGAAGGCTGGGACTTTATCCGCGGCCATGAGTTTGATCCGTGGATCACTGCGCCTGCGAAGATGCCAGAACACGACGGCCAGCTGGGAGAGCGGTACGCTCGCAACATGACTACCATGGTAAGTGAAGAGGAGTACTGTGCGCCCAAAACCATGCGAAGCGTGGAGAACTGGCTGGAGAAGAATCACACGCATGAACGATTCTTTCTGATGGTGGACGAGTTTTGCCCGCATGAACCATTTCACTGTCCGGAGTATTACCTCAAGCGATATCCAACCCGGTATAAGGGGCCGTTGCTCTTCTGGACCAAGTACGGAGAAAAGACCCATGATCAGGTCGAGACCGAACAGCTGCGAGCTCAGTACGCGGCCACCGCTGAGATGCTGGACAAGCACCTGGGCCGGGTTTTTGCCAAAATGACTGACCTGGGTCTGTGGGAAAATACAGCGCTGATACTGATGACCGATCACGGTCATTATCTGGGGGAGCATGGACTCTACGGTAAACCACCGTATCCGGACTATAATACGCTCAGCCATATTCCGCTCTTTGTCTATGTTCCGGGTGCTGAAGGCGGCAAGAAAGTGAATTCTGTGACCGGTAATGTGGATGTCTTTGCCACCATCATGGATCTCTTCGAGGTTGAGAAGGACAGCCGTCTGCACAGTCAGTCGCTGCTGCCTGTAATTCAAGGTGAATCCAACGCGGTTAGAGACTGGACCCTGTACGGGTATTACGGGCGATGGATCAGTGTGACCGACGGAAAGCGAACGTATATCCGCGCTCCAAGAGATTTGAAATCAGAACTGAATGTCTACTCTATGTGCTGGCAGTTCAGTCACTTTAAGAATCCCTGCGAATTTATTGACGAATCCCTGGAGATCGGTCGTTTTATCCCGCATGTGGATATGGTGGTAGGCAGACAGCCCTTTGACCCTGCCCGGCTTTTCAAGGAAGAAGATCTGGGTAAGGATTATCTCTTTGATATGGAGAACGATCCGGTCCAGGAAAACAACCTGGCTGGAACCGATGCGGAAAAGGATTGTGAAGAACTGCTGAGATGTGCGCTCAAGAGCGTAAACGCACCCCCTGAACAGATTAAACGAATGGGATTGGAGTAGGATTATGAAGATCAGACCTTTGGGAAAGACCGGACTTGAAGTGACCGAGCTCTGCACCGGACTGTTGCCCATGGGACCGGCGCACCTGGACCTGCCCGGAGATAATTGCGTAGCCATTATCCGGGCGGCACGCAAGCTGGGTGTGAATTTCTTTGATACAGCCAAAGGCTACCGGACGCAGCCTTTTCTCAAGGAGGCGCTGGGCGATGAGACCGGGGCCGTAGTCATTGCGACCAAGTCGCCGGCAGCAGACAGCGATACCATGGCCCGGGATGTGGAGGAATCGCTTAAGCAGACCGGGCGGGACTGCCTGGATATTTATCATCTTCACGCGGCTGTGGAACCAGACCCCTTTACGAACAGAGCGGGAGCATTGAAGCGGTTGCTGGAGTTCAAAGAACAGGGTATAATCCGTGCTGTAGGTGTAGCCACACACCATGTCCGTGTGGTCAATGATGCTGCAGAGCGGGATGATATAGATGTGGTCTTTCCCCTGATCAATCTGACGGGGATGGGGATTAGCGATGGAACCCGTGAAGATATGCAAGCAGCCATCCACCGTGCAGCAACTGTGGGCAAGGGCATTTATGCCATGAAACCCTTTGCCGGAGGGAATTTGCTTGACCGCTTCCGTGAGGCAGTGGACTACATGCGCGCAATCGAAGGCGTATCTTCCGTTGCCATGGGTGTGGTCTCTGAAGAGGAACTTGCCTTTGATGTACGTGTCTTTAATGATGAAGAAATCTCAGAGGACGAATACAGATCTCAGGCCAAACGCCCCAAAAAGATGATCGTGATCGGTCGGTGCAGGGCATGCGGTGTCTGCGTCAAGGCCTGCTCTGCCGGAGCCATCCATATTGAAAATAAAAAAGCTGTAATCACTGCGGAAAGATGCATTCTCTGCGGATACTGCGCGCTGGAGTGTCCGGAATTCTGCATTCGGTCAGTATAATAATGGGATACGAGAATTCGCGAATGAAACGAAAATACTGGCTTATCACAGTTGCACTTCTCATTGCTGCTGTTTTTACTGGCGACTGTATTCTTGGTTTCGTGAACTACCGTCGTTGTCTGGGTAATCAGAAACCGGTCCTGACATTTGATGTTCTGCATCGTGGAGGCGGGAATCAGCACTACGGGGTTACGTATAAAATTGCCACCTCTTTGTCCGGGATTTCATTTGAATCCTGGATGCCTTTTGTCCAGAACAGGAAGAAAGAAATCGTTCAAGCGTTACCTGCAGCGTCGCAGTCCAGCGAACAAGCGGACTGGCCGGTTTTTCGCGGAGGTCAGGCGTTTGCCGGGGTTTCAACAACACAGATTCCGAATAAGCCGACCCTGATTTGGACGTTCAAGACTGGAGACTCGGTTCTCTCTTCCGCAGTGATCGCTGATGGTGTGGTGTTTGCCGGATCCATGGACGAACACCTCTATGCCATCCGCCTTACGGATGGGAAAGAAATCTGGAAATACAAAGCAGCGGACAGCATTGAGGCGCCTCCCTTTGTCTGCGGAGATGTGATTTATGTATCAGATATGTCCGGCGTTCTCTATGCGCTGAATGCTGAGAAGGGAGATGTTCAGTGGAGCTATTCCACCGGCAAGAAAATTACCGGTTCTGCAAATGGTATTACAGACACACAGGGCAGGGCGAGCAGGATTGTTGTAGGAAGTCACGACAAGCAGCTTCACTGTGTGGATGCGGCAACCGGAAAGAAAATCTGGATTTATGAGACCGAGAACTATATCAACGGATCACCGGCGATCCTGAACAATCAGATTGTTTTTGGCGGGTGTGATGCATATCTCCATGTTGTAGGCTTTGACGGCAGGAAGATCGCGACCATCAAAACCGGTTCCTACATTGCCGGTTCTGCTGCACTGGTCAACGGGCAGGCTTTTGTGGGCAATTACGGAAACCAGCTCCTGTGCGCAGATATTGAAAACGAAAGCATTGAATGGCGATTCGGAGACGAGGATGAGGGCAGTCCGTTCTTTTCCAGCCCGGCAGTGACCCGTAACCGGGTGATTGCCGGATCCAGGGATAACAAGATATATTGCGTAAACGCGACGACCGGCAAAGGGATCTGGTCATTTGCCACCCGTGATCAGGTGGACAGCTCTCCGGTGATCTGCGGTGATCGGGTGATTGCCGCTTCCTGTGACAGCCGGATTTATATTCTGAGTCTTAACGACGGAAAAATGCTCTGGTCGTATCAAACCGGCGGAGAGATCAAAGCATCACCGGCAGTTGCGTCCGGAATGATTGTCATTGGTTCGGATGACGGGATGATTTATGCTTTTGGAGATACGAAGTGAGAAGTGAACGTCGCAGTCGGTATTGCCTGACTCGATAACGAGAGAAACTCGCAGTCTTATATTCAAACGCCGGAGACTGTCCGGATCGGATTCTTGGGTGTGAAATCGACCTGAGTCCGGACCGGCATGAATGGACGGTCTTTGATTCAGAAACAGTGCTTGAGTCGGAAACAGAATACGAAGGTGCAGACTGCCCTCTGCAGCCTTCAGAACGCGGTTCAGTACATCACCCGGTCCGTCAGCTGCGTGACCCCTGTATTTTTTTAGAACACAATCAAACATACCTTCTCTATTCTGTTGCAGGAGAGCACGGCATTGCAGCAGCAACGATAACGTAGGAACGCACGGCTGTGTAACCTTACAAAGGGATTGATTTCTTGAATATCCGTGAATATAATGTGCGGTGTTGTTATGGGCGCACGATTGTGAGTCCGAAAACCATTATTTCGAATCGAGAGCCAAAATGAAAAAAATCAAACAGAATTGTATCATACCCAGTGCCTCTTTTTCTGTACCCGGAAAAATGATCAAGCAGTTTTGCGAGATTCCGGATCAAGCTCCAAGGGCGGGTGACCTGATCTACGGTGAGGTTACGGCCCTGGGATTTCATAAGACACTGGAAAGCGTTTCCGCGCGTATTCACACGATTCATGACCGGACCCAGGCGGTCTTTGTTTTCGGCAATCGCTACGCGCCGGCCCATTACGAAGGACTGGTTCCTGAGACCCTGTCTGAAGAGGTGGATATGATTGCACGAAGTGGAATCGTCGGTGAAATGAAGTGTCATAATGAGCTGATCGGAGCTCCCACGCGCGTACGTGTTCTCGGATACGTCTGTGACAAGCAGGGCGCTGTTGTTAATACACAGGATCACGTGCTTCTCAAGCCACGGAAAGAGAGTCGTTCCGGTAAAGGTGCCAAGTTGATTCTCTGCATTGGAACGTCCATGAATTCCGGCAAGAGTTACGCAGCTGCTGCCTGCTGTTATGCCCTCTCCTCTGTGGGAAAGACTGTGCGGGCTGCCAAAATAACAGGTACGTCAAGCCTCAAAGATATTCTGCTCATGCAGGATTGCGGGGCGCAGCACATCGGGGATTTTACGTATTTTGGTTTTCCATCCACATACATGCTGAGTAAGGATCAATTGATGCATATCTTTCGCGGCGTGGATCTGAAATACGGAAACAACCCAAGGAATTACCTGGTGATTGAAATCGCGGACGGCATTTTCCAGAGGGAAACAGAGATGCTGCTCAGGGAACCGGAATTGCGTTCACGCATCCATAAGCTGGTCTTCTGTGCCGGTGATTCCGTGGGTGTGGCAGGCGGTCTTCATGTTCTCCGGGATTCCTTTGACCTGGTGCCGGATGCAATCTCCGGCCTCTGTTCCAGTTCGCCATTGAACATTCGCGAGATTGCCATGTTTACGGAGATTCCTATCCTGCGCAGTATGCAACGGGATTACAAGAAAATATACGAACTGATACGGTAATGTATTAATTACCCAATCGTATCGTCGGAACGCACGGCTGTGTGTGCCCAAATGAGGAAATTGAATATGACAGAAAATGTTCTTGAATTGGTTGATGTGACCAAAACCTATGCTTCTCCCTCAGGAGAGTCTTTGCGTATTCTTGACAGCATCTCTGTCCGGGTTGCTTCGGGTGAGTCCACAGCCGTCATCGGCCCTTCCGGATCCGGAAAGAGTACACTGCTCAATATTATGGGCGGACTGGACCGTCCGGATTCGGGCCGCGTACTGTTGGGAGGTAAAGACCTGGCCGGTCTTTCCGACAGCGAACTCTCCCGGCTGCGCTGCCGGAAGATCGGATTTGTCTTTCAGCAGCACCATTTGCTTCCGCAGTGCACACTGCTGGAAAATGTTCTGATTCCTACTATCCCGGCAGAAACGTCTGAGGATCCTGCGCAGGTGCGCATCAGAGCAATGGAACTGCTTGAGTCGGCAGGCCTTGGCAAGCGAATGGATTATTACCCGTCCCGGCTTTCGGGAGGAGAACTTCAGCGGGGAGCCCTTGTCCGGGCGCTGATCAACCGTCCGGCGCTGATTCTTGCGGATGAGCCTACCGGATCCCTGGATCGTAATACTTCGGAAGATGTCATGGATATTCTGCTTGAGCTCATGGAGACGCAGCAAGTGAGCCTGGTGACAGTAACACATGCGCCGCATGTGGCCGAGAAGATGGACCGCCCCTTTCTGCTGGATAACGGAGAGCTTCGACAACAATGAACAGCCTGCGAATTCTATTCAGAAGCCTTGTTTTTTACCGGAGGATGCATGTCCCGGCAGTGATTTGCTGCGCGGTCTGCTGCGCAGCGATCACCGGAGCGCTGATTACAGGGGATTCCGTTCGGGAGTCTCTGCATCGGTTCAGCAACGAGCGGCTGGGCCGGATTGACTATGCATTGGACGGAGGGCGTCAGTTTTTCAGTCAAGGGTTGTCAGAAAAAGTCAGCCGTAAAATATCCGGAAACGCTGTGTCCGTGCTTCGTATTCAGGGATTTGTGTCAACCCGGGGAGGCACACGGCGGTCCAACAGAACTCAGATTGCGGGAGTAGACAGCAGCTTTTGTTCATTGTGGGATGGACCGGATGTCTTTCCGGAACTGACGTCCGGAGCAGCCGCTGTAAATGCGCGGCTTGCACAACAGCTGGGAATTCAGATTGGAGATGAAATCCTTGTGCAGACTGCCGCAATCTCTGAGATCTCCGGAGAGATTCCCTTTGCCGGTCTTGCAGCGACCGGAAAGTCCCTGCCGCTTACGGTTCAGTCCATTCTCTCGCCGTCCGCATTTGGCTGCTTCAGTCTGGCCATCAATCAGGTTTCGCCTCTTACAGTCTTTGTGCGTCACGACGAGCTGGCGGGTCTGATTGGGAAAAAAGGCAGGGCCAACCTGATGCTGGCAGCATCGGCTTCAGAAAATACACTCTCAGAAAAAGAACTGACTGCTGCCCTCAGGCAGTCCTGGTCGCTTGCGGACATGCCGCTTGAGGTCAGGGACATTACGGATTCGGGAGAAATCGAACTCTTTTCCAGAAGTCTTTTTCTTTCGCAGCCAGTGATTTCTTCTGCGGAAAAAGCAGGATCGAATATACGAAAGATCTTTTCCTACTTTGTCAATACAGCTCAGAAGGAAAATAATGTTTCGCATTATTTCTTTGTGTCCACCGCAAAACCGGATCAGCAGCTCAAGGCCGGGGACATTATCATCAACGACTGGCTGGCAGAGGATCTGCAGACTCGGGCCGGAGACCGGATAGAACTCACCTGCTTCACCATAACAGACGGTCGCAAGCTTATGGAGGAAACGGCAGCCTTTACAGTCCGTGAGATCATACCTGCAGGTACACAAGGAATGGACAGATCTCTGGCTCCGGAGATTCCCGGGCTTACAGATGTACCGGACTGTGACGAGTGGGATCCGAGTCTTCCTGTCGATTTGAAAAAGGTAACGGACCGGGATGAGGACTACTGGGACACGTATCAATCTGCGCCCAAAGCTCTGGTGTCGCTGAAGACTGCGCAGAAATTGTGGGCAAACCGATACGGCAGTCTGACAGCTGTTCGTTACCCGGCCGAATCCCATTCTGCTGAAGTTGTAAGCCGGCGACTGGCCCTGGAACTGGGGCCGGAATCCTTCGGTCTCTTCTTTCAGAATGTCCGCGAACAGGGAAGTGCTGCAGCAGATCAGTCTGTGGATTTCGGAATGCTCTTTCTGGGGCTGAGTTTTTTCATTGTTATCGCAGCTCTGCTTTTGACCGGACTGCTTTTTTTGTTCAGCGTGGAGGTGCGCGCGGAGCAGACTGGAACGCTGCTGGCGCTGGGGTTCAGCCCGTCCCGAATTCAATGGATGTATACTGCCGAAGGGCTTTGTGTAGCATTTGCCGGAAGCGTTGCCGGCGCGGTCTGTGGAATCCTCTACACCCGGCTGATTTTATATGGTCTGGGGTCTGCCTGGCAGGGGGCTGTGAATTCATCGGGAGGTCTGATCCTGTATGTCCGTACCCCAACACTTGCTGCAGGTTCGTTATCCACAATTGCGGTCGGAGGCCTGGTTTTGTGGAGGGTTGTCCGTAAACAGGGCCGAAAGACTGTTTTCAGTCTGCACTCTACCGCGGGTGCAGCAGGCGGAGTGCGCACGCGTTCGGGATGGATCAGCCTGGGCTCTGCTGCTGGTGTTCTGTTGATATTTCTCCTGGGTGATGTGTCAGGCGGAAAGGGAGCGGCTGCTCAGTTTTTTGTTGCCGGTTTCCTGATGCTGATTTTTACACTTTCGTTGTTTTCATTCCTGATTCACGGTCTTTCTCAAAGACCCGGAACCTCTCCGGAAACACTGTCACTGGCTATGCAGAATCTGGTCCGCAAGAAGAGTCGGAGTCTGGTAACAGCCGCCGTAATCGCTGTCGGAGTCTTTCTTACAGTTTCTGTAGGGCTCAATCGCTATGATCCGGCTTCGGATCCATCGGACAATCAGTCCGGTACCGGTGGATTTGAATTCTACGGCGAAACATCGGTTCCGTTTGTCCCAAATCTAAACAATCCTGAGGTCAAAGGCAATCCGGCAAAAGAGCTGTTATCCCTGAAGCCGGCTTTTGTTCAGTTCCGGATTCAGGGCCGTGATGATGCCAGCTGCTTGAATCTCAACCGTGTTCCCGCCCCCAGGCTGTTCGGGATTGATGCGTCAGCACTCGCAGAGCGAAAGTCTTTTCGACTTGTGAAGATTGGACAGCAGGGGGATGCTGGAAATGTCTCTCCGTGGCACCTGCTGGAGCAGAACCTGGGAGACGATACCATTGCAGGAATCGGGGACATGAGCATGATTCAGTGGGGGCTGGGCAAGTCCCTTGGCGATGAAATCATGTACACGGATCACAACGGCCGGCAGTTTAAGGTGCGGCTGGTCGGCGGTCTGGCCAACTCGGTGTTTCAAGGCAGCATCCTGATTTCAGAGAAGAACTTCAGGAAGCGGTTTCCACGGGTGGAGGGGTACCAGGGAATGCTGGTGGATGCAGCTCCGGATACAGAAGAGAAGGTTTCAGAGCGGCTGGCCTTTCTGATGGCGGACTATGGACTTCGTCTTGAATCCGCAGCAGAGCGGCTGCGAATGTTTTACCGGATTGAATCAACCTATTTGAGCATTTTTCTCACACTGGGTGCGATCGGCCTGGTTCTGGGAACCGCAGGTCTGGGCATGGTGGTGCTGCGGAATATTTCTGAACGAAGGCAGGAGCTGGCGCTGCTTCGGGCCGTGGGATTTTCGAAAAAGAGCCTGATGTCCATGCTTCTGTCCGAACACGCGGTGATTCTGATGGCCGGTCTGACCTGTGGTGCCGTGTCTGCGCTGGTTGCGGTTTTGCCTGCACTGATCGAGCGATCTTCCGAGTTCAGCCCCGTTCCGCTTGCAGGGATGCTCGGAGTTATTCTTTTTAATGGTTTTGTGTGGACGTTCCTGGCAACCCGTTTTGCACTTCGGGGGAATCTTCTTACCGCACTTCGTCAGGAGTAACGGAAATGTTACGCGCCGATTCTTCGACCCGTGCGAATTGCGAAAACAGTATTGAGTCATATTCCCCCGCACATTAACCGTTGACGAAAGATCTTCAAAAACGAACAATATTCCTTTGACAGATAATTTACTTGATTTGAGGCAGGTTTTTCATATAGTCAGGATATGAGTAACCCAAACATGACAATCTACTTGCTTGCAGAAACCATCCTCCTGTGAAATTTACGGATCTTGATCTTTCATCTGATGTGCTGAAATCTCTGGAAAAGATGGGCTTTGAGGAAATGACTCCGATTCAGGAAAAGGTTTATCCTGTTATTTCCGAAGGCAGGGACCTGTGCGCAGTGGCAGAAACTGGTTCCGGAAAGACTGCGGCCTGTGTGATTCCGCTGATCAAGAATATTGATCCTAAACGCAATGCCGTACAGATGCTGATCATTGTACCCACGCGTGAACTCTGCCTTCAGTATGTTGGCGAAATTAATCAGATCGGTAAGGATTCCGGGGTGGTACCCTTTGGCATTTACGGCGGATTCAGCAAATCCATTCAACGGGCCAAGCTCAACCATGAAGTTCACGCGCTGGTGGCAACTCCGGGGCGTTTGATTGACCTGGTGTATGACGGACTGCTGGAATTCCCGGATGTCAATACCGTGATTTTGGATGAGGCGGATGAACTCCTGAACGAAGGGTTTATTGATGACATAAAGTTTATCCTCTCGCTGATCCGACAGAAACATCAGACGCTTCTCTTTTCCGCGACCATGCCTGCTGACGTTCGCAAACTGGCCGAAGAATATCTGAGCGATCCGGTCAATATCTCCCTGATATCCAAACAGGCGCAGCCCAGCAGCATCAACCATTCGTTCTGTTCTGTGCCCAACAAGAAGAAAATGAAATGCTTCCAGTCGTTTATGAAAAAGGAAAAGCATAAACAGGTGATCTTTTTCTGCAATTCCCGCAACCGGGTGGATGAACTCTACAGTGATCTGAAAAAAAAGTATAAACACATCGACTACATCCACGGCGGACTCAGCCAGGATGTGCGCACATCCATTTTTCGGAGATTCAAGAGCGGTAAACTCCACATGCTTGTGGCTACGGACGTGGCTGGCCGGGGGCTGGATTTTTCCAATGTCACGCACATCGTGAACTGGGAATTTCCCCGCGATCCGGAGCAGTATACCCATCGCACCGGTCGGGCCGGCCGCATGGGCCGCAAGGGAACCGCGTTTACGTTTGTCTCCAAACGGGATGTTTCCAAAGTCAAACGTATGATCAAAAAGAATAAAATCAAGGATAAGTGGTTAGACTGACCCTTTAAATATAATTCTGGGTCCGAACCGACTGAATCAGGTCGGGGTGGATCTTGCTGTCCGCGTTGACCGCGTTTTCATAATGAATCTCCCGCTGGTCAGTCTTCTGCTTTACATGGGGCAGAATCGTCGTGGGGCGGGTGGTGCGGATCAACCAGTCAAGCATTTCCGTTTTCAGTTCGTTGACCACATCTGCATGTTCGGCCTCAAAGAAGAGATTGGTCATTTCCCAGGGATCCTGTTCCAGGTTGTAAAGCTCACCGAAGCCGTCCGGGTACTGCTCTGGAAACATGTCGCGCGGATAGAATACCAGCCGGTACGGGCCCCTGCGTATGCTTTTGCTCCACGCAAACTCAGTCATGCCGCAGCGATGGACTTCTTCTGACTCGCCTGCGAGCAGACGGGAGATGTCCCGTCCATCGGATGTTTCCATGGCATCAATGCCGACCTGCGCACAGAGGGTGTTGCCCAGGTCTACGGGCTCAACGATCTCCTGTGCGTTGTGTCCGGCCTTGAATCGGCCTGGCATGCGCCAGATCATGGGAATCCGGGTGATGGCGTCTGAGCAGATGCCGGGCGCTTTTTCCATGATGCCGTGCTCACAGGCATAATCCCCGTGATCGGATGAATAGACCATGATGGTGTTTTCTGAGAGCCCGGTTTTGTCCAGCCAGTCAAGTAGCTCACCGACGGCGTGATCCACATGACTGACACTGCCCAGGTATCCGTGGAGCTTGCGCAGTCGTCCGGCTTCAAAGGTTTTGGGCTCAAAGAGCTGCCAGTTCCCGGTTCGCCAGTTTTCAGCGGCCTGTCGGAGATGAGGGGCTTTGAGCTTCATGTCATAATCCGCATTGGGCGGCAGTGTAAGCTTGGATTCGTCGTAGAGATCCCAGAATTCCTGTGCCGGAGTGTAGCACTGATGCGGCTTGGGCAGACTTACGTGCGCAAAGAACGGCTGGTTTTTCTTTGCGGATGTGTCCATGAATTCCAGGGCCTTGCGTACAATCCAGCCTTCCTGGCCGTCTTTGTAAGAGAGCTTGGATGGCCGGCCTTCAACGGTCTGGCGTCCCGGTCTCCGAATTCTTGCATGGCACCGTGGTCTTCAAGATTGGTCAGGCCTCTGTCTTCCAGGTATGCTGCATATTCCGGAGAACGACCGCCCACACTGCATCCGCAGGTTTCGTGAAAGAGATCGCTGTCGTCTTCTATCCAGTTTTCCGGGCAGTGAATCTTGCCGATGGCCGCGGTGTGGTATCCGGCCCTGCGGAAATGACCGGGAATGGTGGGCAGTCCGTTCGGATTGGGACCGGAGAGTCCGTAATACCCGTGGTTATGACAGTATTGACCGGAGTGCCAGCAGATCCGGCTGGGCGTACAGATGGGATTGTTGGTAATGGCATTCTCAAAGTGTACGCCTTCAGACGCCATCCGGTCCAGGTTCGGGGTTTGGACATCCGGGTGATCCCGGAATCCAAGAACCTTGGCATTGTGCTGATCCGAGAGAATAAAGAGGATGTTGGTTTTTTTATCTTTCATATCTGTTCCTGTCCTTGAGTTGATTTCCAGTTACAGACTTCCTCGCGTCTGATCGTAGACGTTCTGTGTTTCGCCGGGATCGTTCCGCAGATCATACAGCTCTCGAATCTCGTCCTTGGTTTTTCGGAAATGCAGCTTCCAGCGCTGGTCGCGTACAGCTTCAAGGCTGGCGGGATAAAAATAGAAGAAGGCTTCATGCGGCGAATCAGCGGCATTGCCCTTGGTCATCAATACGCTGATATCTTTACCATCAATAATCCGGTCCTCTGGAACGGCGGCGTTCGCCAGCCTTGCAAACGTGGGATAAAAATCCATTGCTGTGGCCAGTTGGCTGCATTCCACTCCGGCGGGAATCGTTCCAGGCCAGCGCATAATACAAGGAACGCGCTGACCGCCTTCCCAGGTGGTTGCCTTGGTGCCTCTGATCGTTCCGTTACTGCCGCCTTCGTCGCGTACGCGGGAGCCGTTGTCGCTGGTAAAGATTACCAGCGTTTGTTCGTCAATACCCAGCTGTTTCAGTTCGTGCAGCAGCTTATGCAGAACGGTGTTCGATTTACCAATGCTCACAGCAACTGCCCGCTTTGTCTGCCGGCACGCAATATGCTCCTCAGCGGACTTTACGCATATACCACGGGGCAGTTTACGCTTTGGGATGCCTGGGATAAATCCGTTCATATTCACAGTACAAAAGAGCATGAACGTTTGCACAGGGGGAAACCGCTGCTGGGCGAATCGGTTATGCTGCCGCAGCACTTCAAGGACAACGGATACAACGTATACGGCGGAGGCAAGGTCCATCACATGGGCAAGGTCAGTGATAACTGGTGGACCGAATACGCCTTCCGGCCGGATTACGGTCCTCAGGTCCGTTCCAGGGACACCGGCGGCATGATGCGCCATCCGCGCATGGAAACACTTTATGACGGCGACCCCCTTGTCTCTTACCTCAAGCGTTACGGCGGAATGGATCGTTTTTTTATCAAAGAAGGAGATTTCGGTGCGCACATTGAACTGACCTTCGGGCCCATGGACGAGATCTTTACACCGGATGCGGGCGATTTTGTCTATGGCAATGGATCACCCTACCGGTATTTGTCGGATGAGGACCGGGATCTGCTGCCGGATGAGATCGTGGCGGACTGGGCTGTGGATGTCCTGGGACGCGAACACGACAAGCCGTTCTTTCTGGCAGCCGGGTTCATGAAGCCGCATTCACCGCTCAATGTTCCGCGCAGGTATTTTGACATGTTTCCCCTGGACAAACTCGAACTGCCACCCCTGCTCAAAAACGATACCGATGACTGCGCCCGGACACTCGTTGAAAACTGGCCCTTTGGGTTTCTCTTCTACGGAATGATCCGCAAGGGCGGAGAGGAGATGTGGCGTAAATGGGTTCAGGCCTATCTGGCCAATATCGCGTTTATGGATGATCAGGTCGGAAAAATTATGGACGCGCTCCGGCAGAGCCCGCACGCAGACAACACGATTGTGGTCTTTACCTCTGACAACGGCTACCACATGGGCGAAAAGGAATTCATCCATAAGAATACTCTCTGGGAAGAAGGCGGCCAGGTGCCGATCATTGTTCAGGGACCGGGGGTTGCTGCAAACAGCCAGTGCACCCGTCCGGTCTCGCTGATCGATCTCTATCCCACCCTGATCGACCTGTGCGGCCTGCCCGCAGATCCCCACGCATCCACGCACGGACACCCGCTTGAGGGGTTCAGCATGAAACCCCTGCTCCAGCATCCGGAAAATGGCACGTGGGATGGTCCGGACGTTGCCCTGATGTCTGTACGGGGTAATACCGGTATTCATCATTCCGTGCGCTCCGAACAGTACCGCTATACTCTCTGCGGTAACGGGGAGGAGGAGCTTTACGATCACGATACCGATCCAAACGAATGGACCAATATTGCCGCAGATCCCGAATACAGCGAAATTAAAAAGACGCACCGCAGGAAGCTGCTGCAGTTAGTATACGGATCGTAGTGACGATAGCGACTGTATCGGGAATGTGCTTGCGGCAGTTGATGCGTCCGGTCAGGGGGAGAATACGGTTGTTGTGTTTACGAGCGATCACGGTGAGATGATGGGTGCTCACGGGCTGGTGCAGAAGACGTTCTTTTATGACGAGTCTGTGCATGTGCCGCTGATCATCCGTCAACAACGGGCCTTGTCATTCAAAGACTTACAAGCCTATGCAGTAATTCTGCAACAGAACACGAACCATTTTATACGCCGATCCGTCAATTTTCGGCAAACCGGCCTTGCCTTCACGGGGGGCCGGTTTTATTTTCCAGTATAAGAAATAATCCTGATATACTCTCAGACGAATATTCTGATTTGTAATTATTTCCTTGATATCTACTGTATTATTGCAATAATTATTCTTAAGGAGAATAAATTCTATGTATTCGATTGAAACAACCGAAAGATATGAAAGCCGGTTGAAGCGGTTATATAAAAAGCATCCGGATGAAACATCCGATATGTTGAACAATCTTGACACGTATATGCAGGCACTGAAGGCAGGGACAAAGCCTGTACATATTCGGGCGGGCTGGATACATAATGAACCAAAAGGAGTCAAGGCGATTGACCAGGGACGCAGCAAGGGAAGAAGGCAGACCCGTTTGTATATTTACCCGGATGAGAAAACACGGACAGTTCACCTGATAACGGTCGGAGACAAGAAAACGCAGAAAGATGATATTCAAGACTGTAATCGATATGTTGACGAATTATTGAGGAGTTGAAATCATGGCAAAATATAACAGTGTTACGGAAATGACCGGATCCCTTACAGATGAAAAATTCAGTAAAAAGGTTGCCGGAGACATGGAGCAGAAAAAGGTTGCAAAGCTGCTCTTTACCCTTCGGTGTAATGCTAAATTATCACAAAAGGAAATGGCGGATAAGATTGGCTGTTCTCAGGCTCGTATTTCCAAGCTGGAAAAGTGCGACAACGACAATATCCGGATCGGTGATCTGATGGATTATGCAAAGGCGTTAAGACTTGAACTGAATATTGGGTATTCACCACAGGGCCGGACCGCGGTTGACAGCATAAAGTACCATGCTTTTAAGATTCGGGAAAAGTTAAACTATCTTGCGTCCCTGGCTAAGAAGGACGATAAGATATTAGAAGGTGTCTCTCATTTCTTTGGTGAAGCCTTGTATAATGTTATGAATATGTTCCAAGAGAGTTCTTCAAAGCTCAATCGTATGCAAAAGAAATCCAAAGAAATTATTCACATATCGCATGAGGTTGAAGCCCCGGAGCTGGAGAAGAAAGAACAGATTCAGGATTGATTCGATATTTTTCGGCAGCCGGTCCGCCAGCACGGGGACCGGTTTTTCTACCGTCCAGGATGCACGAAGGTAAACTGTATGGAACAGAATATTTTTTGATTGGAGTATCAAAAGAATATAATAAATTAGTATTGAAGATGTTTTGTTAAAGTCTTTGTTATACGCATAAACCGCCAGTTTATTTCCGGAAAGACAAGGGCTTTGTTTGTTTTGGTGTCCAATATGGGCACCGGTTCAGATGAAGCTATTCTTTCCGGTGGCTCTGGCGGGCCAATGCGTTAGATAGTGGATGGATCGGTGTCCTTTTTTATTGAGAAGAAAGGGAAAAAATGGAAATTTTATTCTTTTGGTTTCTATGCGGAATCGTATCGGCATTGATCGGGAAGCAGAAAGGTTTTGGATGTAACGGTTTCCTTCTTGGCGTTTTACTTGGTCCTATCGGAATTATTATAGTTCTGCTGGTCAAAGGAAACAGAAAACAGTGTACGTTTTGCAAGGAGCTTATCAATTCAGATGCAATAAAATGTCCGAAATGCCGAAGTAAGTTAGCAGAGACGGTAGTAAAAAAAGTTGACTTTTCCTATAAATACGCTGTAAAAAAGACAAATAAATTATTGTGGGTTATTGCTATATGCCTTCTGCCTACGCTTATTATTCTTTCTATTGTACTTATAGGCAGCAAAAGTGTTGACGATAGAAAACCGGCATTTAATTATAATGATGCGCAAATTACTCTAATATTACAACGCCATATTTACTGAAGTTATCCGGTTAAGTTGACGATAACTCTCCTGCAGGAATTCATTTACGCTACT
>CAZGEP010000113.1:0-16532 GCA_964524955.1 uncultured Planctomycetota bacterium
AGCGGTCTTTATGATTAGCGGCGAACTGGTGTACACAGAATGTCAGGATGTTTCTGTAAGTCCCGCTGCATGGGCAGTGGAAGACCTCTCAACCTCTCTTGAAGCGGATATTAAAGATTTTAAATATCCGTCCATTGCTGTGGATCCGGATAACGGCGACGCACATGTGGTCTTTTCTGCAAAATTACATGATAATTACTACACACTCTGGTACAAACGTAAGCATGTCAGCTCCGGGAACTGGGTTGAATCCTACAATGCCATGGGAAGTGCTCCGTGGAATGATCCGGGTAATGCTGGAGCCTGGCGGACGGTCGCGGACTGGGTGGAAGTTGTTACAGACTCCAGCGGTACACTTCATCTGGGGTGGCACGGCACTGCATTGACCGGAGTGTGGGGCAGGGACGATACGTTTTACATGCGAAGAAGCAAGCCTTTTTTAGATAACGAGAACAATCCAATCGGTTGGGAATCCCCTATAAATCTGCATGCAGAGGATGGTGACAAAAAGTATTCATGGTGTCCATCTCTGTGTGTGGATGTCAATTTAAATCGCGGAATTGCCCTGCCCGTTTTCTTGATGGCAACGCGCGGTATGGATTATAATGATACAAATGGATGCGGGGATATTGACACAGTCTTGCGGCTGATCCGAGACGGAATGCTTATGGATGCGGGGCGTGTCAATGCCGATGGTGTGATTATGCTTTCCGATGTAGCCTCCTGGCAGTGGCCCGGAGTCGTCTGGTATTCCACAACCTCACCGATCCTGCATGAAGACGGCCAGGGCAGGAGATGGCTTGATGTTCTTCACAATGTGCGAACCCAGGACGGAACCGGGAAATATTACGTAGTTTATCAGCGGAAAAAGATGGACAATGCGGATCCGGCAGCAACGGCTGACAGCTACTCAACGGATATGAATGAAACGCTGAATGTCAATGGCGCTGCCGGAGTTCTGGCCAATGACACGGACAGTGACAGTGATGAACTGAAGGCCAGTCTGATCATAAATGGAACCGAGGAGGGAAACTTGACGTTGAATCCAGATGGATCCTTTACATACACGCCACCTGCAGACTGGACCGGAACCGATACATTCACTTATCAGGCATACGACTGGTTTTCGCAAAGCAGTGAGACTGAGATTACGATCACTGTTGGAGATTCCAATACCCCGCCTGAGCTTGATCCCATTGGCAACCAGACCGTTGACGAAGGCACAGAGCTAACCTTTACAGCGACTGCTACGGATACGGATGTGCCTGCAGATACGCTAACATTCAGTCTGGCAAACACTCCACCTTCTGGAGCGTCAATCAACTCAACCACAGGTGTCTTCACCTGGACACCCACCGAAGTCCAGGGGCCGGAAGATTACACCTTTAATGTAGTGGTGAGTGATGGTACTGCCACAGACTCAGAGACCATTACGGTGACTGTAGATGAGGCTAACATCGCACCAGTTCTTGGAGCGATTGGCAATAAGACCGTTGACGAAGGTACGGAGCTTACTTTTACAGCGAGTGCCACAGATGCGGACGTGCCCGCAAATGCGCTTACGTTCAGTCTGGGAAATACTCCGCCTTCCGGAGCAGCCATTGATCCAAACTCAGGTATTTTTTCCTGGACACCTACTGAAGCTCAGGGTCCGGGAGCGTATACTTTTGACGTAATCGTGAGCGACGGTACAGCCACAGACTTCGAGACCATTACAGTCACAGTGGGTGAAGTCAATATTTCGCCTGTACTCGAAGCGATTGGCAATAAGACTGTAGACGAAGAAACAGAACTCACCTTTACAGTAACTGCTGCAGACGCAGACGAACCTGCGAATGTATTGACTTTCAGTCTGGGTGATACATCCCCCGCAGGAGCATCCATTGATCCAGATTCAGGCGTCTTTACCTGGACCCCCACTGAAGCCCAGGGACCTGGAACATACACATTTGATGTGGCAGTCAGCGATGGTACAGCTTTAGACAAGGAGACGATTACCGTTTCCGTAAATGCAACAGGAAAGCCACCTGTAGTCAAGGCATGCAATGATCAGCATGTTGAGATATCCACTCCAAAAACAGTTGCGCTCTCTTGCACTGCCTTTCATCCCGACGGTTCAGGTATTCTTTCATATGCCTGGACGGTTACTGAAGCACCTGCAGGTTCAGATGCCTCAATCACGGATCCGGATACAGCAACTCCGGAAGCTGAATTCAAGCCGGATGCTGCAGGCCTGTATAAAATAACTGTAACCGTGACGGATGAGGATAAAAAGACTGCTCAGGATGTTATGATGATTCATGCTTTTACCGAAGCAGAGAATATTCCGCCAACAGCTGATGCGGGTGTTGACCAGGCATCCCGGACCGGTGACACGGTTACCCTTTTTGGTGGAAACAGTAAGGATCCGGACAGTGCGGAAGCGCTGACCTATGCATGGGTTCTTTATTCCAAACCTGCAGGATCTGAAGCGTCTCTTGCTAAGACCGACATTGCTGCATCTGTATTCACACCGGATGCTGCCGGGACATACATATTCACGCTTCAGGTAACTGACAGCAGTGGCGGCCATAGTCTGGATATTACTGCAAGCAACCTTGGCGAACCGTGTACAGTCGGTGATGCAACCGTCTATGTCGTGGTCACCTCAAAAACGGAAAACAATCCTCCTCATGCAGATGCTGGACAGCCTGAAACAGTGACTGTGGGCGAGAGTGTAAGTCTGGATGGTTCTCTGAGCGGGGATCTGGATAATGATGAAATAACATACCAGTGGACATTTCTCAGCAGACCTGCGGGCAGCTCTGCTGTGCTCACGGACGCGGATAAAACATTCGCTGGTTTTACAACAGACAAGACCGGAGAGTATGTGTTGCGTCTTTGCGTGACCGATCCGTCAGGACTGACCGATACGGACACGGTCACAATTACGGCAAACAGTCCTGCCAGCCATGCTCCGCAGGCTGATGCGGGTATGGATCAGAACCACGATGCAGAGACGGGTTCTGATTTGACGATTACTCTGGATGGATCGGGCAGTGCAGACGAGGACGAAAATATAACATCCTATCACTGGACCCAGCTTGAAGGTCCGGTGGTTGCTTTGGATAACAGCAGTCAGCAAACCTGTTCATTTGTTTTATCTGCTGCAAGGGATAAGCGCGCTGCTGTGTATACCTTTCAGTTGACAGTTACGGATGCCACAGGTCTTACAGATACGGATTGCGTATCAATCACAGTGAACACGGAAGATGAACATGTACCGGTGATCGGTTCCATAACCAATGGATCCGGAAGTGATCTCAACGGAGAAACCAGGATTGTCGCCGGCCAGGACAACTATATTTATGCAAGTGTTCAGGCAGGAGGCGACACGGGTGAGACTATGGTGGTATACTGGACCCAGATCAGCGGGCCTCCGGCCTGGATCCAATTCAGTTCGGAATCCGAAACGGATTCCGTGGAAAATGAGGTTCTGATTGTCCGTCCTGTCAAGACCGGTATGCTGGTATTTGATGTATATGTGGATGACGGGAAACCACTGAGTACCAGCAAAACTCTGAAACTTCCGGTCGTTGCCAACACCGCACCGGTTGCAAACGCAGGAGATGACCAGACCGTCACCGATACCGACAACAGCGGTTTGGAAACCATCACACTTGACGGAAGTGCATCATCCGATGCGGACGGGGAGATTACCGGCTATGTGTGGAAAGAAGACGATACCCAGTTAGCGACCGGTGTTCAGCCGGAAGTTCATCTGACAACCGGTACACATACCATCACGCTCACGGTCACGGATAACCAGGGAGTGACACATTCTGATACCGTAGTCATCAACGTGGAGCAGGGATCATCCGGAAGCGGTGAAGATGATTCGGATGATACACCGGGAACCAACATGCCGGTTATTGATGAGCCCCAGTCCTCTTCCGGAGGAGGCGGAGGTTGCTTTATCAGCACGCTGCGATAAGTAAAGAGCCCTTCGCTCACCATCTACTGTTCATCTTTCTACTCTCACTTGCTCTTTGGTGCAAAGTACCGCCTCTGTGCCCTTTGTGCCTCTGTGGTAATAATAGTTTTTTGCAGTAATCGTTTACTTTCGTGGATTTCCGTCAGTGGACGGATCAACAGCATGCCTTCGGCGATCGTGGTTCCTGATCTTTTAATCCGTTCTCTCTCTCTCCACGAACGCTGTGGTTTATAAAGCAGTAGACAGTGTTCACTGACCACGGAGCAGCTTTTTCGTTTCGTTCGCAGTTTCCGTTGACAAACAGTTCTGTTATGCCAGTATCATCTTGAGTGCTGCGGCTGCGGCAAGTCCAATGACAGCAAAGGCAAAGGCCTTCTGCGGAGTTCGCTTGAGGATGGTAAATCCGATAAAGACGCCGGTAATAATAAAGGGAAGCAGTTTCAGGTTCAGTGCCAGGGAGTCTGCGTTGATCAGTCCTTTGGGGATCAGAACCGGAAGCTTGGAGAGGTTGACTATAAAAAAGAACCATGCGCGGGTGCCCATGAACCGATCCTTGTCCAGGCCGCGGCTGAGCAGGTAGATGCCCATGACCGGTCCGGCTGCGTGAGCAATGGCCGTGGCAAAACCGGCCAGGGCGCCGAAGATCGCTGAGAACCACCACGTGTCCGGAAATTTCTTCCAACCGCGTATTCTCCGGAAGAGCTCTACCGCTGCCAGCGTTAGAATCAGAATGCCGATCAGCGGTTTGAGAAAGGCACTGTCAAAACCGGTGAGAATATAGAAACCCGGTATCATGCCGACATAGACAAAGGGAAGCAAAAGTCCGATTCGCTTCCACTCTACGTTTCTGCGGAAGCGGACAACAGCAAACAGGTCTCCGATAAGCAGCATGGGCAGAACGATTCCCACGGTCTCTTTGACAGGAAAGGCGATGGCAACCAGGGGGACAATCAGAATTCCCAGGCCGGGAATTCCTGTTTTGGAAAAGCCGATAAGCAGTGCGCCGGCAGCACCGGCAGCGTATGCGGACAGGGACATGGTACTACTTTCCGGTTTTCAGACGTTCAATGAGTCGATCATCCAGAGAGGGGATTTTTGCGATCTTTTTCGCAGTCTCTTTAATCTTGTACTCAACTCTGCGAAATTCAACTCCCTGTGCATCGACAATCGCATAACAGGGTCTGGGATCTTTGTCTCGCGGAAATCCGACTGAACCCACGTTGACGATGACTTTGTTGTCGTCTTCAAAGGTGTACTTCATATCGATGTCCGCAGGCTTGTGGTAAATCATATAGCTGTCCAGGAT
Organism: uncultured Planctomycetota bacterium; assembly: GCA_964524955.1. Lineage (GTDB taxonomy): Bacteria > Planctomycetota > CAZGEP01 > CAZGEP01 > CAZGEP01 > CAZGEP01. The sequence continues at coordinate 5,280 of CAZGEP010000113.1, forward strand.
GCCGGGGATGTGAGTATGTCCTACAAAGCAGACTTTGCTGAACATGGTGAAGATGTCTTTGAGGGAGTCCAGACATTCTCCGTATTCAGCCTTTTCCATGTGTATGTATTCGGAAAGGGAATCTCTGGGAGAGCCGTGTACGAACATCCAGTCACCGGATACCGCTTCCTTGGGCAGGTTTTTCAGATACTTCCAGTTGGCCATCTTGAAGGGAAAATTGTAGAATCTGGGCAGCATCTTCTTTTTGGTCCATTCCGCTGCTTTCTTTGCAACCGGATTTACGCCTGCAGGAAAGAAGAGGACAATGTAATCGTGATTGCCCATGACACTGAAAATGGTTTTTTCTTTTATCATTCGGGTGCAGATATCTGGGTCCGGACCGTACCCTACGATATCGCCCAGGCAGATGATACCATCCGTATTGACAGACGAAATATCGTCAAAAACAGCTTTCAGGGCCGCATGATTGGAATGGATGTCCGATATGACTGCGTATCTGGCTTCGGGGTTATTTCTGAACAGGTTGAATTCCATGGGCAGTATACATAAGAAGAGTACAGGTTGTTATTTAACCGAAATATGCGGTTATTATAACACATATCCATTTGAAATCGAGAACCTTTTCTATGCTTTTATGCGTTTGCGGATGAATTCCCGGTATGCCCTTGGGGATTGTCCGGTATGAGATTTGAATGCCCGGCTGAAGGCATATACAGTGTCATACCCGCATTCATAGGCGACCTGGGTAATGCTCAGGTCTGTTGAGGCCAGCAGATTCCAGGCCCGATGCATCTTTGTTTCCCGGATAAAGCGGCCCAGGCTTTTGCCAAATACTTTTCGAAATTTCAGCCGCAGGTGGGATTCAGACATGAACAGCTCCTTGGCCAGCTGAGTAATGGATACCGGCTGGTCCGTTCGCTGAAAGATCATGAAATTCACCTGGTCCAGAAAACGTGCATCTTCGGACAGATTCGAACCATTTTGTTCGGACCGGGGATTATCTATGAGTGTGTCAAGCAGCAGGCCAGTCAACAGCGGGAGTCGGGAGGATGTCATGTCTGTAACAATGGTCGCAGTATATTCATCCAGGATGCTGTGCGTAAGGGTTGTGCTTTCATCATTCATTTCCAGCAGTCGGTTTCGGGCGTCTGCACACACCTCCTGGCTGGAAAGTTCAAATGTAATCAGAAGCCATTCGGCTGGCAGTCTCATATCCACATAGCTGTGACGCTGAAAGGGGAAAATCAGCAAAGCGTTGCGTTCGGTCATGGAAAAGACATGCTCATCCACAGCCACATGCCCGGATGAGGAGAGCGCCAGGATCAGGACAAACCGGTAATGCTGCGTGCGGTCAGAATGCCAGCTTTTTGGTGCAAAACAGAGAATGTTTTGCGGAATAATGGTTCCCGTAGACTGAATACCCGTAAAATAGTTTTCCGGGCTGAGTAATTCTTTGATGCGCTGCGGTAATAAATGAAAATCGTTGTTCTTTATCATAATATAATCGGAAATGTTAAAAATAAAGTCATAAAAGCTATTTACTTATTGTATTTATAGTGTATCTTACAGGCGTGTCAATGAATAATCGATAATTTTTGTAAGGTAGAAATGCAATGGCAAAGACAGGAATTGGTTTAATCGGCTGTGGAAAACGCCTTCAGGGAGTTGTAAACGGTCTTCTCAAGGCGTATTCGGAAGATATTGAAATACGGGCGCTTTGCGATTCGGATCCGGAGTCCATTACAGAAAGCCGGGAAAAATTTAATCCCGATGCACGGGAGTATACGGATTACACAGATCTGGTCACAGACAACCGCATCCAATGGGTCATGATTGGATCGTGGAACTGCTTTCACCGGGAACATGCTGTGGCAGCGCTTGAGGCAGGCAAGCATGTCTTCTGCGAGAAACCTCTGGCAACCACGATCAAAGACTGTGTGGCCATGAAAGAGGCATGGGAAAAATCCGGGTTGATGTTTAATATCGGATTTACACTCCGGTATTCCCCGCACTACCGTAAGATCGTTGAAATTATTCAGTCCGGTGAAATTGGAGACATCATTTCCATGGAGTTCAACGAGACCCTGGATTTCAATCACGGTGGCTTTATCATGAAGGACTGGCGGCGGCTGACAGCGAATTCGGGAACGCATCTGCTTGAAAAGTGCTGCCATGACATTGATCTGGTCAACTGGATTACCGGCAGCAGAGCGCGCCGAGTGGCCTCCTTCGGGGACCGCAATTTTTTTCATCCGGAAAACCAGGCGTTTGCCCAGGGGCTGGGGAGCAACCGGGACGGCAAGGGTGCCTATATGACCTGGCGAAACCGCAAGCAGATAAGTCCCTTTACGTCGGACAAGGATGTGGTCGACAACCAGGTGGCGATCATTGAGTATGAAAACAATATCCGGGCAACCTTTCACACCAATACCAATACCATCATCCCTGAGCGGCGCATGTATATCTGCGGCAGCAGGGGTACGCTGCGGGCGGATGTGATGACCGGTCAGATTGAACATCAGCGGATCGGCTTTGATACTGAGCGCTGCAAACTCAATCCCATCAAAGGCAGCGGCCACGGCGGTGGAGATGTGGTCCTGGTCAGGGAGCTTGGTGAGTCCATGCTTCAGGATACGCCGCCGTCAGCCGGACTCCTCGATGGGCTCAACTCTGCGGTGACCTGCTTTGGCATTGACCAGGCCATGGAAAGCGGTTGTGTGTTTGATCTGAAAGAATACTGGGACCGGATTTTTTGACATCAAGAATCCACATGGCCTGTGCCAGTCCCAGCTCTTCTTTCCAGAAGACGTCTTTTACACGTGTGATTTCCCGACCGTAGATCGCGCCGAGTCCGTAGCCTACAATGGTTAGGTATATGGCGCCATGGGGCCGAAACGCCTTTTGGTAAATTTCCGGTGACATGCCTGCCTTTCCGATCACAGCCCGAACACCCAGATCCCGGATGGTTCGTTTCATGTATTTGGCAAAGCGGAAACTTGCTGTTGCCGTGACCGAAGGAATCCGATACTCTCCCGGTGCGGTTTCTGTAACTGCAGGTGAGCAGTGAAAGTTGACATTGCATGTGCCTGCGATATCAAGCTCAGGATCTATATTCCGATCAAAGATCTGTGTGTAGACCTTTTCCCGGCCTGTGAAGATCAGGCCGTTCAGGTAGACCGCGTCACCGGGCTTCAGTTCTTCGGTCTGGTCAGAATCCAGCGGTACATTGAGGTTAAGTTCGCGGAGTTCACTCATGATTCAACACTTTTTCTTCGGTAAAAGGGGGTAAACCACTGGGGATTTTCGCGAAACGTAACGCTGCCGTCTGCATGGATCCGGGCAGTCAGCCTGCGCTGTGCAAAACAGAAGTGCTGAATGCTGATTGGCATTCCGCCGGTATGCGCAAACGCGGTTTCAATGTGTACGTCCATGACCGCACCGGTTCCCTGAAGTCCCATAACACCAAAGCCGGTCTGATTGCCGAGTTCGGTCAGTTTTTTCTCAAGCTGTGCCACATGGGGTTTTGGATGCCGGTCTCCAACGATCCGCAGGCAGGCTGCTTCCTTGGCCAGGCGCACGCAGGTATCCTTGGAGCCGCCAATGCCCACGCCAATGGTTACAGGCTGGCAGGACATGCCCCGGCGGAGGAATTCACTGACCACGTCCAGAAAGAAACGTTTGATGCCGTCTGTATCGTCTGCAGGAAAGAGCATCCGATAGTCTCCGCCAAAGAGGCCGCCTTTGTGCACGGTGGTCAGCTCCAGCCAGTCTGCGTCGGGTTCAAAACTGTATTGAATCTCGGGCGCATGTTCGCCTACATTGTTGTTGTAGTCTTTTCGTGTCAAAGGATTCACACGGTTGGGTCGGAGCGGGATCAGGGTTGTTGCATCGGCCGTAGCCCTGCGAAGCATCTGCTCCAGTTCCACAAAGCCTCCCTGAACCTGGGCAGTGTTACCGTTCTTGACAAAGAATCTTGGCAGGCCGGTATCCGAGCAGATGGGACGGTCTTACGCTGCTGCGGCCTCGTAATTCTCGAGCACCTGTTTGAGTACGAAACCGGCATGGGGCTGGGTTTCCTGCTCAGACATCTCCCGGATCCGTTCGAGGACATCATTCGGGATCTTCACAGAGACTCTTTTGTGAAGTTCGAGGGCGGTGTCGTAAATCACTTGTCCGGTGATCATGGTCAATTTCCTGTAATGTGAATGTACTGACTGAAGAGCTGGAGCAGGAAGTAGCTGATACCTCCAACTGCTACAGCAGCGCACAGACCGCAGAGAAAGGGCCGATACCCCAGCTGGGTCAGGTTTTTGATATTTGTGTTCAGTCCCACACCGGCGATGGCTGTAGCAATCACGTATTTGGCTGCGGTCTTCACCCACTTCCAGGACGCGACCCACTCCGCATGATCTTCACCGAACATGGAGTCGCCTGTGGTGCGTATGATTGCAACAATCAGGTAGCCGATGACAAAGAGCGGTATAAAAGAGAATAGGCTGAAGCCGGAGCTCTGTGCGTTGTTTTCATCGGAACGGGAACGGTTAAAGAGAATGCCCAGCAGCGGAATAACCAGAATCAGAAAGGTGTTCCGAACCAGCTTGGTTGTGATGGCAATGTCTGCTCCGGTAATTCCTGTTGCATTTTTTGTTTCAGTGACCTGGTTGTAAATCAAAGCGGTGGCTGCGACCTGGGAGGTGTCATGAACGGATGTGCCGAGAAAAAAACCCGCCTGAACCGTCGAAAGATGAAGCACCATGTCCACCAGGTAGGGATAACAGATAGTGGCTGCAAGCCCGAAGATGGTAATTGTGGCAATGGCATAGGAGGTTTCCTTTTCCTCTGCTTCAATGACCGGCGATACCGCGGCAATGGCGCTCACGCCACAAATGCTGGTTCCGGCAGCAATCAGTGTTCCCAGCTTTTTGCTGATGCCCAGCATTCGTGCGAGGAAGATGGTAATGATCAGTGCCGATGCAATGCAGACCGCAACCAGGCCCAGGGCAAAGACCCCGATCTTGAGTACGGCAAAGATGCTCAGCCGGATGCCCATCAGGATAATACCCAGACGGAGCAGTTTCTTGATGGAAAACGTGATGCCCGGCTTCATGCTCGCGGGCAGTTTCAGTATATTGGCAATGATGAGTCCAAGCACCATGGCAATCAGGATGATGGACAGGGGATTCTTGTTCCATCCAGCCTGTTTAAAGAGGGTTCCCAGTACAGTGTACAGTCCTGCGGAACAGGCGGTGATCATGGCTGCCAGGAGTACTCCGGGCAGAATTTCTTTTAAAGATGTTTTTCCCGGCAGAAGTTCAGATAGTTTGCTTTTCATGGTTGGAACACTTCTTTTCTGTATGTGTTATCGAATAAAAAATGCCGCCCGGGACGGTCGGCGGTTACTGTAAACGATTATCAGGAGTTCCGGCAGATTTTCAAAGGTTTTCTGTTACAGCCGGAGATGTCCCATCTGACCGCAGACGGCAAGGGTTTCGATAAGGTTGATCAGCTGTTCGCGGCTTGCGGTATCTATATGGTTGAATTTGAAACCGGCAAGGCTGGTGCCCGGTTTGTCCGGATTGTCTCGAATCCACATGGGGCGTGCGAGTATATCAATGGGCTGTTTGCTCAGCCGAAATTCGATATGAATAAATAACTGGATCTTTCCACTGACAAGCAGGTCGGACGTCATGTCCGGAGACAGGCTGAGTGTTGCTTTCATTCCAGTCTCGCTGATGTCAATGACCACCCCCTCTGCCCGTTCAGCAGAAACCGGAAACCCTTCTTTAATGCGAAGGGATCTGTACGTAAATGGAAGATTGTGACGAACCCGCATGGCATTTCGCTTGGGCGATTCGTCAGCTGTTTTTTCGGGTTCAGGTATTGATTCGGAGGAACTTGATTGGGGTTCTGGTGACTTGGATTCGCCAAAGAATGGATTGGATCAGGGTTTGCCAAGGAAAAAGTCGGTTTTTTTTCTGTCGGCTTCGGCATCTTTTTTTTTGATGAAGGATGTTTTTGTTTCTCTCTGTTTATGTCCATTGGAAAAGAATTCTCCGGTTTCGCGAAACGCAGGGGTTTTTACTGCTGCGTTTTTGAGGTCGGACTGTATTTCATTAGACACATCAAAAAATTCAATATCCAGATAGTAGTTGTCCGGAGTGACAGGGGCTGTCTGAATTTTCTTGACTCTGGCGGTCAGATACAATGGCTTTACGGACAAAGGGAGCTTGAAGGTTGTTCCAAGGAAAAGTCGTCCATCGTTTATTTGATCAAGCAGTTCCTGCGTTGAAACATGGCAAGATATCTGCCCATGTGTACTGTTCAATCCGGTAATTCGACCGAAGAGTATCGGTGACGGCAATGGTTCCGCTGTCAGCGGAATCATCTTGCAGGTTACAGGTGTTTCTGTTATGGCAGCCATTCTCAATCACGCATTCAAAAAAAGTACAGGAAATTCAGCTGGCCCAGTATTATACCCCCTGTAAATAAAAATCAATACAGGAAATTATTTTTGGAGCTCGGGGATGACCAGCACATCATCCATACGGTTGTTGAGAAAATTCACCGTATTTTTTACGCACAATTCTGCCATACGCTGATTGGATGCCCGGGTGTTGGACCCGATATGGGGGGTGAGTATGATAGAACCCGGTTCACGGAGATTGTATCTCCCGGAAGGAGTATAGGGTTCATTCTTGAACACATCAATGGCGGCAATCGCGGGTTTTCCCTTTGCCACTGCCAGATAGAGTGCATCTTCGTCCACCAGGGACCCACGGGCCGTGTTGACCATGATTGCGCCGAACTTGAGCATGGCCAGGCGTTCTTTGTTAAAGAAATTCTCCGTGGCCGGCACAGCAGCCATGTGTATGGAAACAATATCCGCATCCCGAACCGCTTTTTCAAAGTCCGTGGAATACACATCAATAAGATCCGGATATTTATCCGCAAGGTCTGGAATAATATCAAAGGCATGAATTGTCATGCCGAAACCGCTCTTGAGGATTCGGGCGGTTTTTTGGCCGATATTGCCGAATCCGATAATAGCGCATGTTTTTCCGCTGAGTTCCATGCCGGATTCCTGTTTCCATTCCTGATGTTTCATCTCCGCGTGCCGGAATGCGATTTTCCGGGCAGAGGAGAGGATCAGGCCCACACTGTGCTCGGCAACGGACTGGTCCAGCGTTCCGGGTGTGTAGGAGACACAGATATCCCGTTCCCTGCAGATCTCCACGGGCACATGATTGTATCCCACACCGTAGCGCACAACCATGGAGCCGGATTTCATGTTTGTATAGAACGACTCCGGATATTGTTCTGCACCAATGATAAAGCATCGGGCACCGGTCTTTTCCGCATCTGCAAGCATCTGATCGGATTTGTTCAGATTCCGTATGATAAAATCAATGTCCGACTGGTCAAAGACATCCTGGCTTCGGGTATGCAAGTCACGCTGAATTATGGCTTTCATGGTTCAGGCCCTGAAATAAAGTTGTAGAATACGACAAACAATAAGAAACTGCTTGAACCATGAAGGGCATGAAGAGACATGAAGAACTGCTTAAACGAAATGCATGACACGTTCTTTATTCTTTCTTCATGTTCCTTCATTTTATTTTCTTCATGGTTTACTATCTTTTTAGTAAATTATACCGTGCGCAGGCATGGTTCGTCAAGAGATATCTTTTGTAGAAACGGAGCAGTCTGATAGATCCGCTGAAATTCGGAGCCGTACGTAACACTCCGCTTCCGTTGATGTCCTGCAGGTGGGGACTGAACCGGATCCATCCAAACTGGAGATCTTCAGCGCCGTCCATGAATTTGCCGTTTACCACTGCACTGATGACGCGCGGGCCGCCGTCAATATTGATGACGATATGATATTCTTCTCCGGCTTTGAGTATACCCTTCTGAAGAGTCCAGTGGTTTTGATTCTGCGCATCGCTGAGCATCAGCTCCAGTGTCTGGTCGTGATTGACAAACAGGCAGAAGCCCTTGTTGTTTTCATTGCGGTTGTCCAGAATTATGTCTCCAGCCTTCACGTCATCAACGGAGAGCATCAGTTCCAGGGCATAACTTTTTCTCAAGTCTTTCCTGTGAAAGTTGCGTGTGTCAAAATCCCGGGCCGTAAACTCAAGGCTTTGCGGGATCTTGATTGAGCTGCCTTGAGCGAGATCTGCATCTGCGGCCTCAATGATCAGCGATTCATCCAGACTGTCCAGAATGGTGGAATCATTCCATGCGGCGTTGAGTATGCTGTCCGGCACCTCGTGCATACGCGCATCTGCTTTCTCTGTCTCGGATATCCAGTGTTTGCCATCCAGCTCAATGTAATCCGGATAGCTCATTCGAACCAGCGGGTCATCCGTATACAGAACAATCTCCGGAAAGGACCAGGCGATATCTTTGCCGTCCGGTGTGTCGATTTCAGTCCCGCCGGAGATCCAGGCTGGATTCCGGTCGTCGTACGGATTGCCGAAACAGCGTTCTTCGTACATATCCCGCACAAAGTGGCCGCCGTGATTGTGAAACCAGTAAATGTATTTACCGTTGGATGCTTTCCATACAAAGTTGGCAGCCCTGGGATTCTTGATTTTGCTGCCGTCATGATAGCGCAGATAATCCGCAGGCGACCATGTCCGGCCCCGGTCCCGGCTGATCGAGCAGCAGGGATTACCGTGAATGGTTCGGAAGATGCAGTAAAAAGTGCCGTCGCTCAACACGACATAGGAATGTTCTTCGCCCACGCGTCCGGCTTCTTCGGGCGGACGGATTCCCTTGTCTCCTTCGGGCAGGGTTTCCCATGTGATTTTCTCCGGATCACTTTCTGTCAGGATGTTTGGGCTTATCAGCAGAACGCCCTCAGAAATGGTCATAAATCCTTTGCCGAATGAACCGACCTTGTGCAGCGACACAAAGGCTTCGCCGTCATACGTAAACGGATTACTGACGTTCCAGAAAAACTGCACCTTTCCCTGGTAGGGATTGTTGCGGTCAACCTCGAATTCACGCACTGGAATCCGGTAGCGGTTTTCAGACCAGCTCCTGCCGTGGTCATCGCTGTACTTATACATGAACGCGCCCAGGGTATCGACACGGCTGGTTTCTCCCTGTTCAGTCTTCACCGCTTCCAGTTCATCAATGTTGTAGTTGTAGAAGATATAAATCCGGCCCGAAGGTGTCTTGAGCATGGACGCATAACTGGCCTGGAGCCCGTCGGGCGGTTCCACGATCAAGGGTTCAGACCAGATCAGACCCTGATCCGTGCTTCGCATGGTAAGCACATGCTGCCCCTTCATGCCTTCCTTGCCCACACCAGTTGTAATGCAGGCAAGCAGCGCACCGTCATCTGCAAGCAGCGTCTTTGGCTGATCAGAGTAGCAGGGCGAACGGAACATCAGTCGACCATTGACAATGTGTCTGGGATCCGCAGCTGCATTGTTGAAAACTTCCTCTGTGTCCTGAGCTGCATTGGCGGATATTTCCGGATTTGCCTTCTGTGCTCCGGGAGCTGAGATATCATTTGATTTATTTTTACCCATGATTAATTACCTTAAAAAAATTCATGATTTTTATTCGTATAAACCGTATTTCTTTGCACACTCAATCATGGTCCGGTAATTCTCCGGGTTTACGGATGAATGAATGCTGTTGGAAGACGTCAGGATAAATCCGCCTCCCGGGGCTGCCTTCCGGATGCATTCCCGAACCGCCTCTTCCACCTCTTCGGTGCTTCCATGGGGGAGCAGATGAGCACAGTCAATGTTTCCCAGCAGGCAGACCTTGCCGCCGTATTTTTCCTTAACATCTCCAATGTCCATGCCAGCCACCGGTTCCATGGGGTTCAGCCCGTCAATACCCGTATTCACGATCGGATCAATGATTTTCCAGATATTCCCGTCTGTGTGTTTCACGGCCAGACCACCTTCCTCGTGAATGCAGTCGATCATTCGCTGCAGTCTGGGAAGAATGAACGCATCAAAGACATCCGGCGAAAAGAGCGGCCCGATGTTGCTCGCGTAATCATCCCCCAGAACAATAATGTCTGCACCCGCCTGGATTGCCCTGCGCGCGGTCTGCAGGTTGGCTTCCAGGACCTTGTCCAGAAGCATTTCCGCAAGTTCGGGTTCGGCCAGAAAGTTCATCAGCAGATTGTCAATCCCGTTCAGGTAAGCCGACCACATAAACGCTGCGCGCTGGTGAAAGATAATGGCTTTTTCATTCTTGTATTTGGAGACCAGTTCGGGCATACGCCCCAGGCGGCCCGACGCATCGGGATCCGGAGGGGTGTATGATTCCAGATCCTTCATCGAGGTGATTGGTCCCCGGACCGGATGGTCCACTGCTTCGCTGGCAGGCTTGTAAAGCACACCCCATTCGTCGGTGTAGGTGCCGTCTGCATGCTGTTCGGTTTTCTCAAAGGTCACGCCGCAGCAGACCGCGTCAAAGTCAAAGTGAATCTCCACATCGGTCTGTGATGTAGCACCGGGCAGCAATGCGCTGCATACGGTCGGATCAATGATGAACTCCACCAGAGGAACCCGGTCCGGCGTTTTGCCTTTCATGGCAGTGATCACGCGTTCGTATGAATTCATGCATCTTCCTTTCTCTGGCATTTGAAGTTGGTAATTGCTTCAGAGGTCTTCAGGCAGCGGTTGTATAACTTCAGCGCATTCATGGTCACATTTTTGGATTCACTGATCCGGAGCTCGCTGCTGCCGTTGGGATCTCTGAACCGGTGCTGAAATCGTCCCCATCCAAACGGCCGGGGACCGCCCTTACAGAGGACGCCGTCAATCACCCAGGAGATGACCCTGGGGCCGCCGTCAACATTGACAACCACGTGATGCGGAGTGTTGGGTCTTAATGCGCCCGGATCGCTTGACCAGCATACAGACATGTATCCGTCATTCATCTGAAAATTCAGGGATCCGTTGGCCTGTACCCGTATACAGATCCCCTTGTCGGTCTCGTCACGGGTGTCGAGAATAATCTCGCCTTCCTGAAATTCTGTGAACACCAGGTGCATGTCAATGGACATGCCTGCATACTTGTTGATCAACTTGTGGCCTTTCATCTCGCTGAACCAGTAGAGTTCGGGCATGGATACGCGACTGCTTATTTCGCTTCCGGAAAGAGCTATGACCCGTCCGTCTTCCACAGGTTCGGGGTTCGGATCTTCAAGCTGGTTCCAGAGCATCTGGATAAAGTCCACAGGAATTTCATGCGTGGCTGTTTTGTATTTCTGGGTTT
>CAZGEP010000114.1:0-16407 GCA_964524955.1 uncultured Planctomycetota bacterium
ACTCAGAGGAATTAAACTCCAGTCCCCACAAACTCTGGGACGTTAACAATTTTTTTGACAATCGCCAGATCAAGACCGGTACTGGCCTCATTTGCCGTGGGCTTGCTTTTAAGGCGTGCGAATTCATGGAAGAGTTTGGGCATATCTTCTCTGGAAATTCCCTGGCCGGTATCTGCAATGCGCACAGCAATCCCGTTATCCGATAATGCGGACGTTACGGTTACGGTATCATCCGTATTCGAGTATTTCAGCGCATTGCTGAGCAGGTTATCGACAACCTGGCTGATCCGCTCTTTGTCCATATCAATACGGGGGATGTTTTTTTCCACATTCACGCGGAGCGTGATTTTCTTTTTTGCCGCAAGCATCTCAAAAAAAGCAGTCCGGTCCGATATAATGGAATTGATGCTTTCCGGCTGTTTTTGCAGATTCAGTCTGCCCCTGTATATTCGTGAGATGGAAAGCGTATCTGAGATCAGAGTTTCCATGCGTTCGGTCTGCTTGAGGATGGTTTTAATCCCTTCTTTGGTGTTGACGTTCACGTTTTCCTCTTCAAAAGAAGCAAGGATAAGCTCGGCCCAGGCAAGAATAACGGTAATCGGAGTTCGTAGATCATGCGCCGCCATACCAAGCATCTGATCCTTGAACACAGCAGCCTCTTCCAGCTTCAGGGTTTGCTGACGCACTTCTTCCCTGAGCTCTTTGGAGTAGTCACGGAGCAGGTTTTCGGAAAAGCGGGTGATGTTGGTCTGTGTTACCATTCCAATGAGCCGATCGTCGTCGGTCACAGGAAGGTGGCGGATGGATCTTTTTTCAAAGATCTCAATGGCCTGACTGATGTGTTGGCTTTGGTCAATGGTAATCAGGGGGGTGGACATGTATATTTCAGCGGGTTCGTTCAGCCGGGCCCCGCGACCAAGGGATCTGGCAAGGTCGCGTTCACTGATGATCCCGAGTGGAGCGGCGTTCTTTTCGACCACCACGCAGCTGATTTTTTTATCGCCGATAACGGAAACTTACCTGGCGAAGGGAGTCTTCAGGTGAAACCGTAACAACCGGAGCGGTCATAATAGCGGTGATTCGGGTATTTCCGGCTTTTTCCACAAGGAGGCTCCAAACAGGAGTTGGCGGAAAGCAGACCGGATACTGGAAGGGAATTCCTAACGGTCAGCAAAAAAGGAGATTAATAATAATTGTTTCTGAAATCGTCTCTGCCAGAACGTTTTACGAGTTTGCGCTCAAGCCGTCTTTTTTTCTCACTCGGCTTTTCGTAATACGTATTTTTTTTAATGTCTTTGGTCAGGCCCTCTTTCTCGCACTGCTTCTTGAATCGTTTGAGCGCTTTTTCTATGGGCTCTTCCTTGCGTGTTTCTATGCGTATCATATTCAATCACCAACAACCTTTCGTAAATATACCGGCGTTTCGTCAAAATGATTTTAAAAAGAGAAAAAATTATACAAAAAAAGATATTCCTGTCAAGAACAAACCATCAAAGTTGTTGCGACGATGCAGACGGTTGCGAAACAATCCTACCATTCAATAACAGCCGCGCCCCAGGTCAGTCCACCGCCGAATGCCGGACAGAGAACGAGATCTCCCTTGTTGAACTGCTCCCGGGCCTCCATCAGGGCCAGCGGAATTGAGGCCGCAGAGGTATTTCCGTATTTTTCAAGGTTGGTGAAGAGTTTTTTTCTGTCTACACCCAGTCGGGATACCGTACTCTTGAGGATGCGCATGTTTGCCTGGTGGGGGATCACCCAGCTGACACGTGAGGAGTCAATGGCCGCCTTTTTCAGGGCGCGCTTTGAAGCGGTTACCATGGCCCGGACCGCAATCTTGAAGAGTTCCTGCCCGTTCATCTTGACAAACTGGTCGTGGCGTTCAAGTGTTTCAGTGGAAAAGGGTTCAGCCGATCCACCCCCGGGGATGTAAAGCGCTTCCATGCCGCTGCCGTCTGCCCCGATATACGTGGAGAGAATTTTGTGCCCTTTGTGGCTGTCGTCCTGAATAACAACCGCACCGGCACCGTCACCAAAAAGGACGCATGTACTTCTGTCGGTCCAGTCGGTGACGGAACTCAGCGTTTCCGCGCAGACGAATAATATGTTTTTGTACCGGCCGATATCGGCCAGCGCCGAACTGACTTCCAGCCCGTAGATAAAGCCACTGCACGCTGCACACAGATCAAAAGCGGGTACGCCCTTGAGCCCGAGGCGGCCCTGCACTTCACAGGAGCAGGCCGGCAGGTGATGATCCGGAGACACGGTTCCAGTAATGATCAGGTCAATATCCTTGAGTTCGAGTCCTGCGTCTTTCACTGCTGCCTCGGCGGCGCGGGCCGCCAGATGACTGGTCAGTTCGCCGGGTTCGGCCAGTCTGCGTTCCTTGATTCCGGTCCGTGTGGTAATCCATTCATCGCTGGTATCCACGAGTTTTTCCAGGTCATGATTGGTCGTGATTTTGTCCGGAACCCGGATACCCTGGCCTGTAATTTTAGCCATCGCTTCTGTACGCCTCAATACTGGTTAGAATTTTGGTGTTCAGCTTATTGGTTGCTGCCTCTGATGCGACTTTCAGGGCATTGTATACGGCCCGCGCATCGGATTTACCGTGACCGATGATGCAGATGCCGTTGACACCCAGCAGCGGGGCGCCGCCGTATTCCTTGGCATCCATTTTGTTGACCATGGATGAAAAAGCGGGTTTGCAGAGGATCGCACCGAGCTTATATCGAAGGCTGGACATCAGGCTCTTTCTGAGCAGGTCCATCAGTTCAATAGCCAGACCTTCGGATGTTTTGAGAATCGCGTTTCCGGTAAAGCCGTCGCAGACAATTACGTCGAAACCGCCCTTGAAGATATCATCGCCTTCGGCATTGCCGCAGTAATTGATGTCAACCTTTTCCAGTTCTTTGAAGGTGGCCTTGGCTGTGCGATGCCCTTTGCCGATTTCTTCTCCCACGTTGAGCATACCTACGCGGGGATTACGAATGTGGTAGACTTCTTCGCAGTACCGGGACGCCATGAGTGCATAGCCGACCAGATGGTGTGGATTAAACGTGGTATTGGCCCCCACATCAATCACCACAGACCGACCGGTCTTGGAAGGGAAAGGAGCAGCGATTCCAGCACGGGAAACGCCTTTGAGCAGACCCAGCTTGAGCGTAACTGCGGCTACGGTCACACCGGTATTACCGAAGGAGACCAGGGCTTCGGCCTCTCCGTTCTCAATCGCTTCCACGGCTTTGACGATCGAGGAATTCTTCTTCTCCTTGAGCGCTCGAAGCGGGGATTCCCCCATACTCACGCATTCGGTTGTGTGTACGATTTCCGGAAGGTTGGAATTCGAGATGCCTGCTTTGGCGCAAACCTTCTTAAGCAGATTTTCATCGCCGGTAAGCAATATGCTGACGCCGGGATACTCGCGCATAAACAGCGCAGCTCCTCGGACAATCTCATTTGGGGCATAGTCTCCGCCCATGGCGTCGACCGCAATTCTCATGGATCAGTTTTCCATATTAATAACGGATTTTCCTCTGTAATGACCGCAGTTGGAACATACCCGGTGCGGCCGCTTGGGCTGCTGGCATCGGCTGCATAAATTGAGTGAGGGTGCTTTCATCGCGTGATGGGAGCGGCGACCGCCCACTTTGGATTTGGTAACTTTCTGTTTTGGAACTGCCATTTGTCGTGTCCTCTCAAAAAACGGATTTCGATTGCTTTGGTGCGGCAAGCCGCATAAAAACATAAAACGTAATATGATATGAAAAGTCCGGCTGAAGTCAAGTTTTTTGTCGGATTTGAAGCAATTATCAAGCATCATGGCCCGGCAAGGTAGACTGGAATCGCCTTACCCAGGATATTGCGCTTGGAGACTTCCCTGTGAAGGTGATTTTTCAGGGGCATGGTGCGATTATCGCCGATCAGATAGTAGGTGTCGCTGTCCAGTTGCCGTTCCTTCATGTTCCATATCGCTTTGCCGCGGTTTACATACGGTTCATCCAGGATTTTTCCGTTGATCAGTACCTGTCCGTTTCGAATGGAGATGGTTTCACCCGGCATACCCACAATTCGTTTGAGAATATGCAGATAAGGTTTTTTATTGGTTCGGGCCACGACCAGGTTTCCTCTGCGGGGCACGGAAATATAAAAGGACAGTGTCGAGACAATGACAATGCTGCCGTCTGGGCATGTGGGATCCATACTGTAGCCGTTCACGTGATAGGGAACGAAAATAAATTTACAGATAAGAATCGCAACCGCAGCCACCAGGAGGAGACGCACCATGCCTTTTTTAGAGAAATCAAAGAGTTTCATTCCGTTGGTCCGTCCGTTGGGTTCTCTTTCAGCCATGCAATCGCGCGCTCCAGACGGTGGATGCATTCCTCTCTGCCAAGCAGCAGGATGATCTCAAAGAGCGACGGACCGACCGTGGTTCCAGACAGAGCAGCCCGCACCGGATGCACGAGTTTTCCGAATTTCAGTTCGGATTCTTCGCAGAATTGCCTGGCATTGTTTTCCAGACCGTCATGGTCAAAAGGAAAATCTCCAGACAGGCTTTCTTTGTATGCGTGAAGAATCTCCGCGCTGCCCTTGAGTTTTTTGCGTGCTTTTTTGTCATAGTCAAAATCCGCACGCAGAAAATAACGGATTTTTTCCGGAATTTCCGTAAGCAGCACTGTCCGCTCCTGAACGGATTCCAGCACCTTGATCAGCCAATCTTTCTTTTTTTCCGCTTCGCCAGGCGTCACCAGTCCTTGGTTTAGAAGAAAGGGCAGGGCGAGTTCATAGAGGCGATCGGCAGAGAGCTTGCGGATGTACTGTCCATTCATCCAGTTGAGTTTTTCCCGGTTGAATTTGGAGGCCACAGGCCGGATACGCTTGAGGGAGAATTTTTCCACCAGTTCCTGTTTGGAAAAGAGTTCGTCTTTGTCGTTACAGGACCATCCGAGCAGGGCCATAAAATTGAGCATGGTTTCGGGCAGGTATCCGCTGTCGCGGAACTCCAGGATCGTGCCCGCCCCCTTGCGCTTGGACATCTTGCCCCCGTCCTGAGAAAGAATCAGGGGCAGGTGGACGAACTCCGGAGGCGTCCAGCCGAATGCGTTGTAGAGGATTACATGAACCGGCCCTGAGGAGATCCACTCTTCGCCCCGCAGTACATGGGAAATTTCCATCAGGTGATCGTCCACAATATTGGCCAGGTGATAGGTCGGGAATCCATCAGCCTTGATCAGAATGATGTCGTTGATTTCCTTGTTTTCAAAGGAAATTTCCCCGCGGAGAAGGTCTGAGATTACTGTGGTTCCGGAGTCCGGAGTCCTGAGCCGTAATACATGCGGTTCATTGGCTTGTTTTTTCTTCGTCCGTTCTTCAGACGTGAGTTCCCGGCATTTGCCGTCATAGAGCGAATGGCCACCGCCGGCCCGGTTTTTTTCCCGAAGTTCAGCCAGCCGCTCTTCGGTGCAGAAACAGGAATAGGCCATGCCGGACTCTTCCAGCTGTGCGGCGTACGTTGTGTAGAGATCCAGCCGCTGGGACTGGACATACGGACCGTAGTCACCGCCGTTTTCCGGTCCCTCGTCACAGTCAAGGCCCAGCCAGTTGAGACTGGCCGTGATATCTTTAAGGGCCTCGGGGACAAAGCGGCTTTGGTCCGTGTCTTCGATTCGGAGGATAAAGCGTCCGCCGGTATTACGGGCAAACAACCAGTTGAACAGCGCGGTTCGTGCGCCCCCCACATGGAGCATGCCTGTGGGGCTGGGCGCGTAACGGACTCGGATGTTTTTTTCACTCATTGGATTCTCCTTGGGTCTTGAACGTAATGATTTTTTCCACCGCAGCCAGTACCCGGGGATAGTGCATTACAATAATCGAATGATTCCGCTGTCGGAAAAGGATCACTGCACAAGGGGTCTTCCAGCTTCGGGGATACACATTTTTTCGGATCAGGTGTACCAGCGCCTTGCCGGTCAGTGTGCTCTGGTCCGGTTTCAGCCGGAAGGCACGGAGCTGAACCGCCTGCCATTCGGCTTCAAAGGAAAAGTCTTTCCACGCCGGATAGGTTTGGGTATCCAGCCACAACCCGCCCTTTCCCAGCCAGAAGAGCTTGATTCCGTATTGGTTGTCCAGCTGCGCAATTCTCTGCTCGAGCGTGACGGCAGGTGAATCCAGCGCGATGGTGTCAATCTTCTTTTCCGCAAAAGCAGGCACATTCCAGTTCACAGAAAAACCGGTCTTCTCAGACAGCAGACGGCAGAATACGTTTACGGGTACAGGATCCGTTTCCGGACGAATGGAAAGCGCCGTGACCTTTTTTGGCATGGAGATGCTGCCGGTGTCTTTTGTCTGTTCAAGGGCCGCCGGTTCCGCTGCCGGAGACATCATGGAGAGGAGCCGCCGCATTCGTTCATGGCTGAAGTCCGGCAGACCTGTGGAAAGAACGCTTCGGTCCTTTTCAAAATACTGGATCCAGGCCTTTTTTCCGCAGAGCGTTTCCAGCTTGAAGAATTCTTTGAGTTTCGGAACAAGGGGTTGCTTTTGTTTCTCCAGACCGTGAATATTGTAAAATACGGGCCGGAATTTCAGGCTGGTAAAGACATCGTTCTCGTTCCCGAACCAGATGCCGAACTCCGTTTCGATCCAGTATACCCCGCCGAGTGTGGCGGCGTACATGTCAAAGACCCGTTGGAGAGGCACGTTTTCTGCGCGCAGCTGAAAACGGAATTTCCTGAGTTTCGATGGCTGGACAAGTTCCGGGGTTATAGCCACCGGACAGCCGACTGCTTTACTCAGCTCGTTGAGCGCTTCAGCGCAATCGCGGCTGTCCCAGTGAATGGTAACCGGCTTGCGGAATGCTTTTCGAATTTTTCCCCGGTCCAACTCGGCTGCCCGTACAGGCAGGACATCCGCTGCTGTTGAAATAAGCAAAAGAGTAAAGAATACAATTCGTTTCATTGTTATTTTTCTAACCGGACAGCCACCAAAAGAGTCCAAAGACAATAGCCGCCATTATACAGTAATATCCGAAAACCGCAAATGTACCTTTGCGGATCAGGCGAAGAAAGACGAGGATCGCCAGATAACCGGATGCGAACGCGGCTGCCCAGCCGATACACAGATTCAGACCCGAGTCCACAGCTGCGGTCTCCCGGGTAAGCATCTTGATGAGCGACAGCAGGGTGGCACCCAGGATCACGGGAATGGAAAGCAGAAAGGAGAAGCGTGCGGCACTGTCCCGGTTCAGCCCCAGATGAATACCCGCGGCCACGGTCATGCCGGAACGGGAAATGCCCGGAACAATCGCAATGGCCTGGGCCAGACCGATGATCAAGCTTTGTCTCCATCCCATATTCTGCATTTTCGTATGTCCGTTTGTATGGTTGCTGATCAGAATCAGGATTGCGGCGGTGATCAGCCAGCCAGCGATAACAATCGCTGAAAGCAGAACAACACTGCTTTCAAATACATCATCCAGCGTACCTTTGAGTGCCAATCCCGCGATAGCTGCAGGCAGGGTAGCGCAGAAGAGGAGCATCAGCTTTGTGCGTGTTTCCGGCAATGTAATCCGAAGCAGGGCCGCGATGTCTTTTCGAAACACAATAAAGACCGCGCACAGACTGCCGAAGTGGGAGATGATGATAAAGTCCAGCCCCATCCGGCTTTCCACTTCCATCAGAATGTTCAGTGCTGTCAGATGTCCGCTGCTGGATACTGGAAGAAACTCCGTCAGTCCCTGCACAATTCCAAGAAAAAAAGCCTGAACAGGGGTCATGTCACACGGTCTCCACAATACCCTTTTTCAGCTGGGCTTCGGCATCCACAATATCCCGCTTGTATACCCGAAGGGCTTGAACTGCGGTTTCCCGGAATTGTTCGTCAATTTCTGACAGCTCCAGGACCTGGCGAAGCAGCTGAACCGTCATTCGGAATGTCCGAACCAGGTCACCGCCGGATATGGTCGTGAAATGCTCCACCTCGCTGAACTCCGCGCCTGTCGCCCAGAGCATAGCCGGCGTATCGATTCGAAAATCCGGGGGCCAGACGATATCATCCACGCGGGATTGGGATTCGAGTTTGGTGATTCGGCGGATCAGTTTCTTGACCTTTTTGATGAGTCTTCGTGTATCCTGGTCCTTGAGATATTCCGAGGAATCCCTGCGTCTTGGCGAATACGTGAAGGAAGAGAAGATCACACAGAGCTGTTCCATGGACATGTCAAAGAGCAGTCCAGAGGAATAGAGTTCTGCGATCTGGATTTCATATCCGTTGATCATGGAAGCGACCCGGCCTTTTTCCGTCAGCTCAGTGCCGCTCAGATATCCGGTTTTTTTGAGAAAGTCCAGTCGGTTTCTGAGCTGTTTTTTCTGGTACCGGTTGTTTCGTCTGAGGCGGTTTTTCCTGCCCTTTTTTTCCGCTTGAAAACTGCTCAGGTTCTTTTCCGCAATCTTAAAGATGTCTTCGCCCAACCTGGAATACAGGCTGAGAATGGTGGAATAGGAGAGGTTGAACTGGCTTTCAATGGATTCGATATTTCCGTAGATCACATTCCGCACCAGCTCCGGCTTCATCTCAAAGGGGTCGATCAGCGCATAGACAAACCCGCTGGTGTCCATTCCCCTTCGGCCGGCCCGGCCGGCCATCTGAAAGTATTCCCGGGTAGTGATATAGGCAAAACTCACACCATTGTACTTGCGCAGATCATCAAAGATAACAGTCCTGGCCGGCATGTTGATGCCCATGGCAAAGGTCTCAGTGGTGAAGATCAGCTTGATCAGGCCTGAGGCAAAAAGCTGCTCTACCACCTCCTTGATATCCGGCATCAGACCGGCATGGTGATAGGCAATGCCCCGGCTGATCAGGAGGCGGAAGTTTTTCTGCCCGGTAACCTGGTACTGTTCGCAGAGATCATCGAACATCTTGACCGCTCGCCTGGACTCCTCGTCTTCCAGAAGCGAAAATCCCAGGGACTCTTCGGCCCGCTGTTCACAGAGCACGCGGCTGAAACAGAAATACAGAGCCGGCAGCTGGTCCTTTCGGATAATGGTTCGAATCAGATCCTGCCATTTCTTGCGTTCCGGTTTCTGTCCCCGGTGTTTGCGGGAGAAATTTTCTGGATTCATCACCCCGAATCCCTGAACATACAGCTTGTGGGAGAGGGGAACGCTTCTCTCATCCTCCACCACAATCCGGATGGTGCGGTTTCGAACAGTTCCCATCCAGTCTGCGATCTCATCGACATTGGGAATCGTGGCGGACAGACAGATGAATTCAATGTTTTCCGGGGCAAAGATAATGCTCTCCTCCCAGACCGTTCCCCGGTCCGGGTTGTCGATGAAATGCACCTCGTCAAAGATAATATGCGACACATCCGTCAGTCGTTCTGTGGAATCATAGATAATATTGCGAAGGATTTCCGTGGTCATGATCAGAACCGGGGCATCGGCATTGAGGGTTACATCCCCGGTATGAATACCGACTTTTCCAGGGTACATGTTGTTCAAATCCCTGAATTTCTGGTTGCTCAGGGCTTTGATCGGAGAGGTGTATATAATGTGGCTGCCCTGTTCAAGTGCTTTATCTACAGCATATTCCGCAATCAGGGTCTTTCCGCTTCCAGTGGGAGCAGATACAAACACGGAGGATCCCTGGTCAATATATTCAATAGACTGCTGCTGGAATCGGTCCAGCTCCAGATTTCGAAATTTCATAAATTATTTCCGTTCAATTTATCCAGCACAAAGGATTTTGAGTTGGAATTTCAGTCCTGTGGGCGTAGACGAGTAAATTACAGCAAATCAGTATTTTAGGAAAAAAAATCATAATTCAAGGCAAATTTATGATTGACATTCGGCAATTCATGGCATATAATTATTCTGTGTGTAATATAAACTCTTTCCCGTGAAAGGAGGTGATAAAAATGAAAAAGAGATTTACACTCATTGAGCTTCTGGTCGTTATCGCAATAATCGCAATCCTTGCCGGTATGTTGCTGCCGGCGCTTACCAAGGCCAGAGAAGCTGCGCGTAAGACCCAGTGCAGAAGTAATATTCGCCAGATTCTGATCGGCGCTACGTCCTATTCGGACAAGGATCTGACCCGGGGTTTGTTTCCGTTCTTTACGGAAGATGGGCACGGTACGGCACCGGATCAAGGCACTGTTTTGGATTTAACCACCTATAACGAAGTTGTCGGAAACAATTGCATGAGCCTTCTAGTGCCTGGAGAGGTATCAGATACAGCAATTTTTCAATGTCCATCTGAAGCTACCGGTGCAAATTCAAATCCGGATAATGCTAGTGGTTATTATTCCGATTATTATTATTTGTACAAAGCTCCGATGAGCCTTGGAATGTCGGGAAATGCGGCTGCCGGTCTGATTACCAATTCCACAGCTTCCAATCTGGCAATTGTCAGTGATGAAAAGATGAATCATGCTAATGACGGTGGTAATGTGGGGTTTGTGGACGCGCATGTTCGGTACTTCAAGAAGAGCAATATCCAGACGTCTGTAGGTAGCGGACCGCAGTATGATGTAGGTGGTGATCTGAAATACACAGCCACTGGAAGCTAATGTTACCTGAATGTAAAAAAGGAAAGGAGAATTTTTCTCCTTTCCTTTTTTTTATTGTGAAAAAATATATCTTTTCATCTCCTTTCTTTTCCCCGGTTTTTCTTTTTATTTCCATTGCTGTTGTGTGCGCGTATCTGTTTCGGATCACCGGAATCACGCTGCGGGAAACATATTTCCGTGTCTTTCTCATGCAGGTCTGCTGCATTGCGGCTGTGTTTGTCAGCGGCATTTCACTGATGCGAAAGGCAAACGTAACACTCGCGCGGCCAGCCGTAAGAATGCTCATACCGGGAGTCCTCTTTCTTGCCTTGCCGTTTATCTCCTTTGCCTGGACCCAGTGGCCCCGACTCACAGCCGAGGCTGCGTTTCTCAACACCTTTCCGTTGCTCTTTTTCCTGCTGTTGATTGTAAGGCCCGGTTCTGAAGAGAACCGAATGACCTTGATTTGTACGCTCTTTGCGGCCGGAGTGGTCTGCGCAGCAGTGGAGGTCGGCCTTTATCTGTACCATTATCCAAAGGCCTTCCTTAATTATACCGATGCGCCGTTGCTCAGTTTTCCCGGAGAAAATATAAATGTCTATTCCGGCATTCTGCTGATCCCCTTTGCCATGAGCGCTGCTGCAGCTGTTTGCGGACTCAAGAAGCGGGATACAATGGTTACCGTAACCGGCGCCGTGTGCGCGGCAGTGGTTGCCCTGGCCATCCTGTTTTCCAAATCCCGTTCCGGATCTCTGGGCATGGCAGCTGCGGTTTTTGTACTGCTGCTTGTGGAATTTCCCGAATACCGGAAACGGCTTATTGGGGCAGCGGCATTGATAATCATTGGGCTGGTGTGTGCGCTGGTTTTCAGCGAATCCCTGCGCCAGCGTCTCTATGACGCGATCATCTATTCCACGTTCAGTGTCCGCTGGTACGGCATCCAGGCTGCGCTGGGTATGGCCGCTGATCGCCCGCTGATCGGATTCGGCAGCGGCACGTACGCAGCATATTTCTTTGATTATGTCAAGCCCGAGTCCATGCTTTCACCGGGCGGCGCTGATTTCTGCGTGCATCCGCACAGCGAATATTTTCTGGTGCTCATGGAGACGGGTATTGTCGGACTGGCTGCGTTCATGAGCCTGATTGTTCTGGTCATCGGAACGGGAGTCAGGAAGCTTCAGCGCACAACCTTGGAACACCGCAAATACCTGATCGGTTTAATCAGCGGATTCACCGCAGTCTGCATTCACATCACTGTTACGGCCTCTTTTCGAATCAGTGTCTTTTCCGGGATCTTCTGGATCACAGCCGGGACCATTGCTGTATTTCCCACAGCCGATGCTCAAAAACCGAGGATCCTTTTCAGGTCGGTCCTGTTCAGGTTCATCGGTATGATGCTTGTCGCTCTCAGCGTCTGGAGCCTGATTCAGTTTGTGATTCCTGAACTGCGATGTCAGCGCCAATTGGTTAAAGGACTGCGGCTGCTCAAGGCAGGAAAAGAGCAGGAGGCCATGAAATACGTGGAACCCGGACTTGGGCTGCGGTTTTCCTGCACGACAAAGGTGTGCGCGATTTCAGAAATAGCCCGCTGTGAGAATGAGTTGCGGAATCCCGACCAGGTTATCCGACTTTACGGAAAGCTGAAGGAAGATGCCCCTTACATTCCCGTGTCCATGTATATCCTGTCCCGGGCATATTACGCGAAAGGGAATATTCGCACGGCCTGGACATACGCAGACCAGGCGGTCCGAAACGCCCGGTTTCGCGCCAACATGCGTATCTGGCGGGCTGACCTGATGCTGGAGATCCTCGGCAATCAGTGGATCAGGGCTGTGTCTGTCGGATGGGCGGGAGAGTGCGCAGCTTCTGCTGCATGTACTGGTTGTGCGTGCCCGATTTTAATGCTGAACGGGGTCATGCTTTCAGACAACTATCCAGGCCAGTACGACAAGCCGATTCATGAAAGCGCGCTGGCAGTAAGAATTCGGGAAGAGTCCATGCCTGCGGACCATGATGCCTCGCTTTCCACGGTCTACCATCTGCACGCCGGACTGCTGGCTGAGGCCGGACAGTACCGGCAGGCGCTTGCGTTCTGTAAGAAGGCGTTGGACAGTCTGGAGAATCCGGCCCAGGCCCCGGACATTCTCATGACCACCGGCAAAATATATCAGCGAACAGGAAACCAGAACCTGGCCAATGAATGCTTCCGCAGAGCGGCTCAGTTACGTACCTCGGGAAAGGCAGCGGATAGTCGACAGTAAAAAGGAACAATTCGTCAATACCAACCAACACTCTTTTCCCTGATCACCCTTCAACGCTTTCCTCTCTGTGCTGGTCTGCACAACGCCTTTTCCCTTGACTTTACAGCACTTGTAAATACACTCAGACGGTTTGTGAAATGATTTTTTTACGGAATGATCAACATGAAACGAATCTACGCAGCCACCTCGAATCCGCACAAGATCGAGGAAATATCAGACATTACCCGGGACCTGGGAATTGACGTCCTGCCGGTGTCCGAAATCTGCGATTCTGTGGATGTGGTTGAGGACGGTGCAACATTTGAGGAAAACGCGGCAAAAAAGGCAGTCACGCACGCGCAGCTCTGCGGCGAGACCGTGATCGCGGATGATTCCGGTCTTCAGGTCAAAGCCCTGAACAATGAACCCGGAATTCACTCCGCCCGATACGCAGGCGAAGAGTGCGACTACGAAAAAAACAACCAGCTGATCATACGCAATCTTCATGAGAAGGGACTGGACTCCTCTCCGGCTGCCTTTGTCTGTGTGATCGCCATGAAACGCAAAGACCAGGATGATGTTCTCTTCTTTCACGGAACCTGCAGCGGAAAGATCATTGATACGCCCCGCGGAAGCGAAGGATTCGGATACGATCCGCTCTTTATCGCAGACGGTCAGACACAGACCTTTGCGGAAATGGATTCGGAAGAAAAAAACACCATCAGCCACCGGCATAATGCCCTGACTCAATTAAGGAATTATTTGAGCAATGAAGTCGTCTAATGAAATACGAAACGAGTTCCTGGGTTTCTTCCAGGACAGAGGCCATACCATCGTACCCAGCGCACCTGTGATTCCGTATCGGGATCCGACACTTCTCTTTACCAACGCGGGTATGAATCAGTTCAAAGATATCTTTCTCGGCCGCAAAAAGCCGGAAGACCGACGGGTGGCAGATACCCAGAAATGTATGCGCGTAAGCGGCAAGCACAACGACCTCGAAGAGGTGGGCCGTGACACCTATCACCACACGTTCTTTGAAATGCTGGGCAACTGGTCCTTTGGTGACTACCACAAGAAAGAGGCGATTGACTTTGCCTGGGAACTGCTGACCAAGGTATGGAACCTTTCCAGGGACCGGCTGCACGTGAGTGTATTCCGGGATGACAGCGAGGCATACAATCTCTGGCCTGAAGTGACCGGCATCTCCAGAGACCGCATCCTCAAGCTGGAAGAGAACGAAAACTTCTGGGAAATGGGTGATACCGGTCCCTGCGGTCCGTGTACAGAGATCCATTACGACAAAGGCGATCAGCTGGCCTGCGGCCCGGACTGCAGGATCGGCTGTGAATGCGGCCGGTTCATGGAAATATGGAACCTGGTCTTTATCCAGTATGACAAAGATGAAGAGGGCAACCTCAGTCCGCTTCCGGAAAAACACGTGGACACAGGCATGGGCCTGGAACGGATCACCTCTGTGCTCCAGGACAAGACCTCCAACTATGATACCGACCTCTTCCAGAACGTGATTCAATACCTGGAAGAGAAATCCGGACACCAATACCAGTCCGGCGCTGAAGGCACACCCTTTCGGGTGATTGCCGATCATATCCGCGCCCTGGTCTTTACCATTGCAGACGGCGCCATTATCAGCAATGAGGGCAGGGGCTATGTGCTTCGCCGTATTCTCCGCCGGGCCGCCCGGTTCGGACGAGAGATTGGACTCAAAAAGCCATTTCTCTATGACGTGGCAGATCCGGTCATTGATCTGATGGGTGATGCCTTTCCTGAAATCCGCACCAACCGGGAACAGATCCGAAAGAGCATTCAGTCGGATGAAAAACGGTTTCAGGAAACCCTGGAATCCGGCATCCAGATGTTCTCCGCAGAGAGCAAGAAGATTGAAAAGACCGGAGAAAATATCTTTCCCGGCAAGACCGCTTTTCGACTGTACAACACCTATGGCTTCCCCCTGGATCTGACCCAGCTCATGGCCGAGGAAAAGGGGATGACCGTGGACATGAAAGAATTCGAAACCTGCATGGAAGAAGACCGTGAGCTTGCCCGCAGACACGGATCTGCAATCGGCCGCATAGAAAATCTTGATGACATTGAATCCAACTGGCGGATATTCAGCGAAGCAAAGAGTCAATTCACCGGATACGACGGTGTTAAAAACCGGGCAAAGATCCTCAAGTGGCAGCGAAGAGAACAGGATTATCTGATCGTGCTTGACCGCAATCCCTTTTACGCGGAATCCGGCGGTCAGACCGGTGACAAGGGTCTGGTCTACGGTGAGGACATTGAACTGGAAGTCGTGGATACTCAGAAATTCGGTGATAATATGGTTCTCTTTGCGGAACTCATCAAGGGCAGTGAGATCAAAGATATTGAATACACTGCGGAAGTGGATTCGCCCAGGCGGGCATCCATCGCGCGCAACCATACTGCCACGCACCTGATTCATGCTGCGCTCCGCAAACATATCGGGCCGCACATCCAGCAGTCCGGATCTCTGGTCGAAGAAAGACGGCTGCGCTTTGACTTCAGCAATGACCAGGCCCTGAGCCTGGAAGATCTTCAGGCTGTGGAAGAGACCGTCAACCAGTGGATCCTGCTCAACCATGAAGTACAGACCGAACTCAAGGATCTGGAAAAGGCCAAGCAGGAAGGAGCCACAGCACTCTTTTCGGAAAAATACGACAGCACCGTCCGTGTGATCTCCGTGGGTGATTTGAGCATGGAGCTCTGCGGCGGAACGCACGTACACCGAACCGGTGACATTGGTCTGGTCAAAATTACCAACGAAGAATCCGTGGCATCCGGCATCCGGCGGATCGAAGCCGTAACCGGATCCAATGCTGTGGAACTAACGCAACAGCGCGATACGCTGCTCAAATCCGTCTGCGGAATGCTCAATGCCAATGAGACCGCATTGCTCAAGGCCGTGGAAAAGGTTCAGTCTGAGAACAAACGACTGTCCAGGGAGATCAAAAACCTGAAGGCCGGCAATATCAAAGATCAGCTGGCCGGACTAGAAGACAAGGCCGAAGACCTGAGCGGCGTATCCTTTATCTGTGCATCTGCTGAAGGCGTGAACCAGGAATACCTGCGCAACGAAGTGGACCGGCTGAAAAAGAAACTCCAGTCTGTTGCCGTGCTTCTGGCAGGCATTGACAAGGACGCTGGAAAGGTTCAGCTGGCCTGCGGTGTGACCGAAGACCTGATCAAAAAAGGCATCAAAGCCGGTGATATCGTAAAGCAGGCAGCCAAATGCGTAGGCGGCGGAGGTGGCGGTCGTCCGGACATGGCCCAGGCCGGCGGCAAAGACCCATCCGGAATCGACAACGCATTCAAGGCAGCCAGAGACGTGATTCAGCAGCAGGGATTATAACTGCGGTCGATGGAGAGCCGGTTAATTGTTATTGGTGAATTGTTAATGGGAACTGATTTGTACAATTAACAAATAACAGATAACTGATTTATCGTCGATGGCTTTAACTGCAAAAACAA
This sequence comes from uncultured Planctomycetota bacterium, assembly GCA_964524955.1. Lineage (GTDB taxonomy): Bacteria > Planctomycetota > CAZGEP01 > CAZGEP01 > CAZGEP01 > CAZGEP01. Next base: position 16,306 of record CAZGEP010000114.1, read on the forward strand.
TTAACCGCAGAGAGTTGCTTTAATAGAAGAAGAATAGATAAATCATCACACAACTTTGTTAAAACGCCAATGAGAGCCATTCAGACGGTTTACCCGGCACGT
>CAZGEP010000115.1:0-16327 GCA_964524955.1 uncultured Planctomycetota bacterium
AGGATGAATCCTCGGAGCAGGGAACCGCGTTCCGGGAAGAGTCCATTCCTCCGTTCGGAATCCGTTCGCTTAAAAAGAGCAAACTGATCGGCCTGAGTTTGAGCGAACACGACATCAACACAAAGGAGCTTCGGCAGAAGGACACAACGTATTCCAATGCCAGTCCCGGCGGCGGCACCGCGCATGAGCACAGGATACTGCCCCGCCACAAGGGAACCATCCAGCGCTATTTTAAAAGAAAGGACAAATGAATGACCGCTCCCGCACAGGACAGACTGCTTTCCCCCGAAGAGCTGCAACCGGCCAATGAGGTCACGGCCCGAATTCTTGAAGAACTGAACCGAATTATTCTCGGTCAATCCGACAACCACAAGATGATCCTGGTGGCCATGGTCAGTCTTGGGCACGTTCTGCTGGAAGGAGTGCCCGGAGTGGGCAAGACCGTGCTGGTCAAGACGCTCTCCAGGCTGCTGGGGCTCCGTCACAATCGGGTCCAGTTCACCCCGGACCTGATGCCCGGCGATATTCTCGGCAACCATATCCTGCAGGAACGGGAGCAGGGAAACCGCGAACTCGTCTTTCAGCAGGGACCGGTCTTTACCAACATTCTGCTGGCCGACGAAATCAACCGGGCCTCTCCCAAGACCCAGTCCGCGCTGCTGGAGGCCATGCAGGAAAAATCCGTGACCCTGCTGGGAAATACCCGGGACCTGCCCCGGCCCTTTTTTGTACTGGCCACACAGAACCCCATCGAACAGGAAGGCACCTATCCTCTGCCCGAAGCACAGCTCGACCGCTTTCTCTTCAAGCTGCATGTAAAAATGGTGGATCCCCGGACCCTGACCCATATTATTTCTGAGCGGCGAAGAGGCGAACCCCCGGAACCCGAGTGGTGTACGGATGCAAACGGACTGGAAATCATTGGTGCGGCCATGGACCGCATCCTGCTTCCCGAAGCCGTGGCTTCATATATCTCCCGGCTGGTCGGAGCCACGCATCCGGAAAGTCCGGAAGCGGTTTCTTCGGTCAAAACGTATATCTCCTTTGGCGCGTCTCCCCGGGCCGCAATCGCCATTTCCGAAAGTGCACGGGCCCTGGCCCTGATCAACGGCCGGCCGACTGCCGGGTTTGAAGACGTGGAGACCGTGGCTCCGTTTACGCTCAATCACCGTCTGATCCTCAATTATAAAGCGCGGATTGACCGGGTGGAACCATTTTCGGTAATCACTGATTTACTGGAAACTATACGGGCTGCGGACATGGATCTGCCGGATAAGGTGTCGGTCCAATGAACAGCCGAAACCATTTCTGGATATTCTGTATACTGCTGACCATTCTCATCACAACCGTTGAGGCTCGGACGCGGAGTGTTTCGGTTACACTGCCCCGCTCCCGCCGGGAATACAGCACGCAGCATTTCGGTGACCTGGCGGTCACGCACAAACCCCTGTACGCCGGAACCACGTTTCACGGCTACCGGGCGCACTCTTTTTCCGTGGAAAACCTGTCTGCCGACACCTCACACACCCTGGAAATCCGGCTTCCAAAAGAAACCTACTCCAGCGGCAGTTATATCCAATCCATCTCCCGCGCTGTATCGATTTACCCGGGCGCCAAAATCACACTCACACTGTATCAGCCGCCCCTGGAAATGTACGGAAAACAGGTCGAATTCTTTGTAGACGGTAAGCGGCACCTCTCGCATCCAAATGTAGAATTCCGGGAGCACAATGGGATCACCGGATTCAGACAAAAAGACGCCCCCCTGTGCATCCTGACCGCTTCTGGCATGAATCTGGACGACATGGAAGACAGTTTCAAGCGATCCGGGTTTCGAATCGGATCTTCCTCCTATAACAAACATCTCTATATCTCGCGGATACAGAACGCATGGGCCGAAAACTGGCTGGCCTACTCGCCCTTTGATGCCGTGGCCATTACGGCAGTGGAGTACCGCAAGCTGCAGGACCGTCAGAAGTCCGCACTGCTTGCTTACGTGCGGTGCGGTGGCACGTTGTGCGTATCCGGAGGTCGCATCCAGGTGCCTGAACCCTGGGCCCGCTCGAATTCTAGATCCGAATGTCCGATGGGCTTTGGCCGGATTCTCTTTATCAGCAATTCCAATCCCAAAGACTGGTCCACTTCAGATACCCGGCGCCTGAGCACATTCATGCGCACGACGCGGGACCCGTGGAAAAACATCAAAGGACCGATCCGCATGAACAAACTCTTTCCGGTTGTAGAAAAAACCGGTATCAACATCCGTGCCTTTTTGATGCTCATGTTTCTCTTTGTGATCGTGGTCGGTCCAGTCAACTATTTTCTGCTCCTTCGCAAAAAGAGCAAGGCCTGGGTACTTTTTACCGCGCCGGTGATCTCTCTGGCCACATGCGTGATCATTGTCGGTTACGCCTATGCGATCGAAGGAATCCGCAAGGAAACCCGAATCGGCAGCTTCACTATCCTGGACCAGCGGAATCACGAAGCCACCACTCTGGGCATTGAAGCCTTTTACTGCCGCATCACGCCGGGCAGCGGCCTGAGCTTTTCCCCGCGCACCGAAGTCACCCCCATGATTCAGGGCGAAAACCGTTACAGCCGGTACAGCGGATACCGCAGATCCGGGACCTATCCCCATCAGGTAAACTGGACCGAGAACCAGCACCTCTCCTCCGGATGGATCAAGCCGCGTATTCCGGCATATTTTTTCACACGTAAACCGGAAAAACGCAGAGAACGGATTCGGCTGATCACCAAAAACGGAACAAAAAAAATCGTCAACGGATTCGGAACCAATATCCTGAAAATCTATATCACCGACCATTCGGGAACGGTCTATACCGCTAAAAATATCACTGCCGGCAGTGAAGCCATCCTGGACGATGTCAAGCTGCGGACCACACCCGCTTTTACTTTTTCACATCTCCGCCACGCATACAATTTTTTCAACGAACCGGAAATTTTCGGTTTCTTTTCTCCGGAAACCTTTTTCAGCATCCTGACCAGCCGTTCCAGCCGATTTCCCATGGTCCCTGGCACGTATTATGCCCTGATCAAAGAGAGCGTGTTTCTGGAAAACGGTCTTGGTGGCAGCGGAGATGTCAAAACCAATGCAGCAGTATTCGGAATACTCAACAGGGAGAAAACCAGGCGTGAAAATTGATGTTAAAAAACTTCGCAGAGAATTCGGTCGCATCGAAGCAGTAAAGGATATCTCCTTTTCCTTTGAAACCGGACAGATCTTCGGATTCATCGGACCCAACGGATCCGGAAAGACCACCACGCTGCGCATTCTGGCCACCCTGGACCTGCCTACCAGCGGCGACGCCTATATTGATGACAGCTCCATCACCCTGTACCCGGAGAAAAACCGCTGCCATATCGGATTTGTTCCGGACAGTCTGCCGCTTCATCGCGACATCAGCGTGCACGAGTACGTTGATTTCTTTGCGCGCGCCTATGGACTGCGCGGTCGGGAGCGGATCCGTTCGGTGGAACATATCGAAGACTTCACCGGTCTCAACCATTTGCGCGGCCGCATGATCAACAAACTCTCCAAAGGCATGAAGCAACGGGTCAGTCTGGCGCGGGCCCTGGTCCACAACCCGTCCGTGCTGCTCATGGACGAACCCGCTTCAGGCCTGGATCCGCGCGCCCGCATCGAACTGCGGGAACTGCTCAAGATTCTCTGCGAACAGAAAAAGGCGGTCCTGATCAGCTCCCACATCCTGACCGAACTCACCGAGATCTGCAACGGCGTGGTCATCATTGAAACCGGCAGCATCGTGGACACAGGCATGATCGAAGACATCACCCGCAAGTCCCGTCAGCACATCACACTCCTGATCCGCACCCTGAGCGACCAGGAAACCCTGGTCCGGGACTGCCTGGAAATGCCCGGGGTCATGGATATCCGCAAGAGCCATAAACGCATAGCCGTGGATTTCAAGGGAGATGACGCCGGGTGCAGTGAGCTTCTTTCCAGACTGATTGAAAAAGGACACCGGATCGCAGAATTTTCGCACGAACAGGACAGCCTGGAAGACCTGTTCATGCGCATGACAAAGGGAGAGGTGCAGTGAAGTCAGCGCTCAGAATCATCCAGGCCGCGGACAACCGTCTCAATCCCATTGTGGTCAAGGAAATGCGCCAGCTTGTGCAGAGCCGCTGGGTGTTGTCCATTATTATGCTCTTTCTGCTCGTAATCCTCGGGACCATGGCCATATTTGCGATAAACAGCAGCGCCGAGATCGACACCTATACCACCCAGACCCTGACCGTGGGCAGGCGCTCCTTTCTCATCCTGGCCATGATCTTCTCCGTTACCTGCATGTTTTTTATCCCGGCCTATACCGCCATGCGCTTATCCAATGAACGCTCCTGGGACGGAATGGATCTGCTGTATGTGACCACCCTGACGCCGGCCGCTATTATCCGGGGAAAGTTTCAGGCAGGCATTCTGCTCTGCATCCTGATCCTCAGTGTATCCCTGCCCTTTATGGTGCTCTGCTACTTCCTCCGAGGCATTGACCTGCCCACCATGGCCTTTGCCATATTTATCTGCATTCTGTGTGTGATTGTGGTCAACCAGGCCTCACTCTTTGTCGCCTGCCTGCCGGTCCAGAAAGTGTTTAAATTCCTGCTCGGCATTGGTTCGCTGCTGCTGGTCTTCTGGATAACCGCCGGGCTCTATACCGGACTCAGACACATCATAAACCTCGGATATGAAGGAATCTTTCAAACCGGGGATGCCTGGTGGCCGATCGCGTCTTTTGTCCTGCTGACCCTACTGGTTACCGGGTTGTTCTACCGGCTCTGCGTGGCCCTGATCAGTCCGCAGTCCATGGACCGGGCATTCGGCCTGCGGGTATATGTTGCGGCCATGTGGGGTCTCTCCCTGATTCTAACCATCATCTCCACAGTATTCATCTACTCACCCCGCGGGTACGGCAATGGCGCGGTACTCACCTGGTACGTCTTATCCCTGCTGGGTGTGATGATCGGACTGCTCGCATCCATCAGCGAAAACGAAAACCGAAGCGCCCGGGTCACCGCCTCTATTCCGCATAACACCCTTTTGCACAAAATCGCGTTTTTCTTTTACTGCGGCCCGGCCAACGGCATTGCCTGGTGCGCGACAATCGCAGTATGTACCGCCCTGGTCCCCTTGCTCTTTCAACTCGGGTCGGGAAAGGATATGTCTTTCTATTCGAAAAATGCCGCCGGCACCATGGGAATCCTTACGCTGTATGCCTTCGGATATGCAATAAGTGCGCTTTTTCTCCGCCGCCTGATCGGTCGCTTCTTCAAACGCTTCAGCGCCAAATTCACCTGGCTCGTCTGCCTGCTGCTTGTGGTAGCCGGTGGACTTTATTTTTATATTTTCTGGCTGGTCTTTTACTGGTCAGACAACAACAATATGATGTACATCCTGGAGCGAAAATTCAAACCTCTGGATTTTATTAATGTAATCACCAACGACCATACTGCCGCACATCTCTATACAGCTCTGGTCTGGCTGCTGCTCCTGCTTATCCCTTTTGGGCGCTGGTTCGTTCAGCAGGCCCGGCGCTTTATTCCGCCGGTACCCGCCGCATCGGATACAGCGCAGGCGCAGCCCATTACCGGTACAAGCGATACACCCGCCAGACAGCTGACGAATTTTCTGAACCACACGAAAGAAGAATAAATGGCCGACGAATCCAAAACACTTCTTGCGCAGGGTGAAGCCAGGGGCGCTCCGTACGCCCTTACACTTCCGCAGAACATTCTCTCCGGTCAGTCCGGAAACCTGCTGGGAAAAAACACGGGAAGTTCGCTGGATTTCAAGGATTTCCGGGAATACGCGCCCGGGGACGATATCCGCCATATCGACTGGAACGCATACGGCCGGAGCAACAAACTGATCATCAAACAGTACCGCGAAGAAGTCAATCCCCACGCAGACATCATTCTCGACTGCTCCCGGTCCATGAATACCGGGGAGCCGGAAAAAGCGCGTATGCTTTTTACGCTTGCGGGTTTCTTTACCGCGTGCGCGCTCAACGCCAAGTGCTCGGTCACAGCCTGGACCGCGGGAGAAGGCTGCGTAAAGGCAGGCTCGGGCTCCACCGATTCCTGGGGAGAGATTCAGCCGGATGCTGCCCATTCCCTGCCCGATTCCTTTGCCGTCCTGCCCCCGGCCATGCCTAAAAAAGGCATCCGGATCGTCCTGAGCGATCTACTCTTTGCCGGCACACCGGAGTCGCTGCTCTTTCATCTGGCCGACAGCGCGGCTGCGGTCTATATCATACAGATCCTTTCCCCGCAGGACACACAGCCGCCGCCTGCAGGCGGCCTGCGGATTCTGGACTCCGAGACCGGTGAGGAACTACACGTACACATGAACGAAAGCACGGTCCGGGAATACACGGATGCACTCGCCGCGCACCAGGAGATGTGGTTTTCCGCGTGCAGAAAAACCAGTGCCCGACTGACCACCATTGTTGCAGAACCCGAAATCCTGAACGCACCGGAAACCGTGTTTGAAGAATCCGGTATCATCACCGTACCCATGAAAGCGGGGACCTGACATGTTTCTGCTCTCAAGCCCACTGGCCCTGTTCGGACTCATCAGCCTGCCCCTGCTCACCGCCGTATACCTTCTTCGCAACCGGCTCCGAAACTACCCGGTATCCTCCATCATCCTCTGGCAGCGGATCTCATCGACAAGACTGGGCGGAAAGACCCTTGACCGGCCCCGCTTTCCCCTGATCTTTTTTCTCGAACTCCTGTTTCTCTTTCTAATCACCGCGGGTGCGGTCGGACCGATAATCCGCATGACCGACTCACGCGTCCCTCTGATCGCAGTTCTGGACAACTCCATTTCCATGCAGGCCCGGACCGAAGACAGGACCTTCCGGGACCGGGCCGTAGATGAAATTCTTGCATTCGTTGATTTCCGGCGATTCCGCAGCATCACCCTGATCCTGGCCGGCCCTGGCCCCGTACTCCTGGGCAGCGGAAGCCGGGAAACCGCCAGGCTCAAAAATGACCTGAAGAAATGGACCTGCACTGCGCCCCGCGCCGATATCAGCAAGGCCGTTGCCCTGGCCGGAAATCTCCAGGGACGCATTCTTGTAATAACGGATCACAAACCGCCGGAAGAAAAACCGGCCGCAGGCCTGATCTGGAAGTCCGTAGGCGCTCCTGTGCCCAACCGCGGATTCATCAATGCAAGCCTCACGCGCTACGGAAGCAAGCTCCGGTGCTTTCTTGAAATCCAGAATTTTTCCGCCACCCGGCTTGCACTCAACTACACCGTGAACAAGACCCCGTACAACTGCCGCCTGAACGCGGGAGAGAAAAAACGGGTAATCCTGGAAATCGCGGATACAAAAAAACCGGTGACCGCTACGCTGCCCGTCGACACCTATCCGGAAGATGATACCGTGGTTCTCTACCCTCCGCCGCTTCGACGGGTGAGTGTGGGGTATGACATCGGGAACGCAGAACTGAAAACACTGCTCAAACGAACGGTGTCCTCAACCGGACTCAGCCGCGTCATTCCTTCACAGGCGGATCTGCTCTTTACCGACGCCAGAGCGCGTTCCACAACCGACCGTGACTGCTGGGCCGTCCGCTTTGACGGCGGGGAGCAGGACAAAGTCTTCCGCGGCCCATACGTCATGGATCGATCCCACCCGCTGCTCGACGGGATCTCCCTGGACAACGTAATCTGGGGAACATACCGCAAATCCAATCCGTTGAGTATTCCCCTGGTGACCACGGGCAGCCGGACTCTGATTTCCGGAGAATCCCTGCCCTGGGGAGCCCAGCGTCTGCACCTGAATCTGAATGCCGAACTTTCCAACCTCCACCGCTCCGCGGCCTGGCCTGGTCTGATCTGGAACCTGCTTCACTGGCGATCGCTCCACCTTCCCGGTCTGCAGCGGACAAACTACCGACTGGGAGAGAAAGTCACCATAATTACTGAACGCAAAACACCGCAGCTCACTGTCCAACGAACCGGCATCCTGCCGAAAATCTGCAAACCGGCCGACAGTACCGTGATCTTTCGGCCCCGCGAGCGGGGCGTTTACACAGTCACTCGTATGGAGAAAAAAGAATTGTTTGCCGTGAACGCACTGTGTGCTGAAGAATCGGACCTGCGCAAGGCCGATACCGGCACATGGGGAGAATGGGAAGAAACCAATACGGCGTCCGTTAACTCGGTGCTGCTTACTCCGTTCTTTTTTCTGCTGGCCTTTGGCGCATTGATTCTTCACTGCTTTCTGACCCGAAACCGTTCTGCAGCCGCCAAACGCCCGTCATTCAGCCAATCGGATCAGGGGGTACGCGAATGATCTTTCTGACACCGTTCTGGTTTATTCTGCTGCTTCCAGTGGCTGCCTGCTACCTGAAATGGCGGCATGTATCCACCATTGTCAACGCACTGGGTGCGCTCACGTTCCTGCTGATTGTTGTTGCGCTCTGCCGTCCGGCGTTTGAAAAAGAGAGTCGGACCGGAACCGTGGTCGTGGTGGCGGACCGAAGCAAGTCCATGCCCCGGGGGTCTGCCAGGCAGCATCAGGAAACCATTGAGATCATTCAGTCGTCCATGGGCGCCAACGACCGACTGGCCGTGGTCTCCTTCGGCCGAAACGTGGTGGTGGACCGCGCCCCGCAGCACGGCTCGTTCAGCGGTTTTATCAGCCAAACGGACGCAGACCAGTCCCGCCTGGCCGCGGGATTGAGCACCGCACTCTCGCTCATTTCTGCGGATTCACCGGGCCGAATCCTGCTGCTCACCGATGGTCTGTGGACCGGCAGGAACCCGGACATGCAGGCCGCAGACGCGGCCGGACGATCCATCCCCATTGACTACCGCGAATACAACCGACCGGGCAAAGCCGACCTGTCCATCTCCCGCATCCATATCCCGCCCCGGGTCCGACCCGGGGAAGCGTTCATGATCAAGGCGCAAATTTCCAATTCCTCCGGAAAGGATTTCTCGTACGAACTGCGCAGAAACAACCGCGTGATTGCCCGGGGGAAAAAGAAGGAACGTCAGGAAAAGGAACGCATGCTTCTCTTCCGGGACCGGATCATGCGACCCGGCACCGCACGGTATATTCTCACGGTCACCGGAGACGCGGATGACCCCATACCGGAAAACAACCAGGCCCAGTTCATTGTCGGAAGCCGGGGTTCCCTGCCGGTCCTCTGTGTCTCTGCGGGCGGCAAGTCCGGGTTTGCCCGGCTGCTCAGAGAAAACGGCATTGACTGCACCGAAGTGTCGACCGGACACAGCGACTGGTCCCTGACGCACCTCTCCGGATATTCCGCGCTGATCGTGGAAAACACCCCGTCCCAGACCTTTGGGCGGACAGGTATGAATACCATTGCCACATGGGTGCGGGAAACCGGCTCCGGGCTGATGATGACCGGCGGCAGTCACGCCTTTGGTCCGGGTGGATATTTCCGCTCGCCGCTCGAACCGGTGCTGCCGATCTCCATGGAACTCCGCAAGGAACACCGCAAGCTTCAGGTCGCAATTGTTGTGGTTCTGGATCGGTCTGGAAGCATGGCAGCCGGTGTAGCCGGCGGGAAAACCAAAATGGATCTGGCCAACATCGGTACGGCTCAGGTGCTGGACCTGCTCTCGGAAAACGATGAATTCGGAGTCATTGCTGTAGACAGTACGCCGCATACGGTTCTTCCGCTCAACACCGTTTCCATGAGCCGTGCACGGCGAAACGATATTCTACGGATCCAGTCCATGGGCGGCGGCATCTATGTGTATCAGGGCCTGCTGGCCGCAGCCAGAATGCTGGAAAAAGCCACCTCCGGCACACGCCACATTGTTCTCTTTGCCGATGCCGCGGACGCGGAAGAACCGGGAAAGTACAAAGAGCTGCTCAAGGCCTGCGCCGCGTCCGGCACAACCGTCAGCGTAATCGGACTGGGAACTGCCTCAGACAGCGACGCGCCCTTTCTGACTGACATCGCGGTCCGGGGAAACGGCCGAAGTTTCTTTACCAATATGCCCCAGGATCTGCCACGACTCTTTGCTCAGGACACCTTCTCGGTCGCGCGCAACGCCTTTATCAAGGAAAAAACTGCGGTACGCTCCACCCCCGAACTACTGCGGATCACGGGTCCGGGCATGGGCAGCATCCCGAAAATCGGCGGATACAGCCTCTGCTATCCCAAACCCGAATCCAGCATTGCCGTCATCACACAGGACGAATACAACGCCCCGCTGCTGGCATTCTGGCACGCAGAAAAAGGCCGCGTACTCTGCTATACCGGCGAAGCCGACGGTGAACACAGCGGACCGGTGCTGAACTGGAAGAACGCGGGAAATTTCTTTGCATCCCAGGTGCGCTGGGTCTGCGGCGGAAAAGGAGAGCTGCCCGAAGACATGCTGCTTACCCGGAAAACAGAAAAAGGTGCGCTGACCCTGACCCTGCACCTGGACCCGGAACGCACCAGAGAACCCTTCAGCCGCTCGCCCCGAATCACGGTACTGCGTTCATCCGAAAACCAGGATCTAATCCGCGAAGAAGCCCTCATGAAATGGACATCCGCAGATACCCTGTCCCTGAGCCTGCCCATCAGCGGTGAGCAGACCATTCTGCCGGTGGTGAATATCCCGGGCAAAGAACCGCTCTCTCTATCGCCCGCGTGCCTGCCCTACTCTCCCGAATACATGCCGGTCCAAACCGGTTCCGGAAAGAGTACGCTTGAACAGCTGGCCCGGTACAGCAACGGCAAACAGCGGGTACGGCTGGACAGCATCTGGGAAGACATTCCCCGTAAGCCCCAGTTCATCGAATTCGGCCACTGGTTCGCACTGGCCGCTCTGATTCTTTTTCTCTTAGCAGTTCTCCAGCGAAGAACCGGCCTTTTCGCATCCGTAAAAATCCGAAAAAGCAGCTCTTGTAAAAAAGCAGCTCAATCCAAACCCGACCGGACAACCAAAGCCTCTTTCAGCATACCCCGCCCCCCCCCCAAGTCAGCGCAATCCCATCCCGTCCCCTCAGCAGAACAGAAACCCCAGCCGCCCAAAGAGCAAGAACCGACTGAACCGCCAGTCTCGCCCTTTGAAGAAGCCAGAAAACGCGCTCAGAACCGCACACGAAGGGGGAAGTAAGACCTTGGCATTTAGACAAATTCTCATCGGATATAATAAAAGTAATCGTATTCAAACTCGGCTGTACCGTTCTTGGGAATTGTTTTCTTCCACGTAACGCTGGACACGGGATTTACATGCCGCCACCAGTAGGGACACCAGCCGTACCAGTAGTAATTCCCAATCCAGGGAACCTCATCCCACCGATCACTGACCACACGTTCTCCCTCGGGTGATTCTGTGATTCTTCCGATAACCTTGCGAGTCACTTCAACCGGCACATCTCCGGATTTAAAATTCCGTATTGTCAGTTTACCATGGATACTCACTTTGGTATAGTTGCTTGAATTAATGACAACAGCATTGTGTTCCCGTTTTATCTCGTTTTCCACTTTATGCGTGTTGATATCCACTGACACCGTGACCGGCAGATCGACGTTGCTTTTTACCGATGTGTACGTGAGAATGTCCTGGGCAAGCGGAACTGTATTTTTGAAGACAGTGGCCGGCCCTGTGGTCCAGGGGGTTTTTCCCGTATTCTCCAGCCGCAGCACATGAACCGCCTTCGGCGCCTTCAGATTCTTTTCAAGCTGACTTCTCCGGCGGGTATTTATATGCCGCCACATCTCTCTGGGCGGAACCGGATCCAGTTCCCATTTATAACAATTTTCATAGGGTACATCCGTATCCAGCAGCTTGACGACAGCACGATCTCCTTTTTTCATCGAAAGCGGGGTTGCAGGTGTGTAGAGAAAGAGATCCTCTGTTCTGCCTTCAGAAGGAATATCCGGACCGCTCATCTCACTGGAACGGGACGACCGTGTATTTACCGGCATAACGACCTGAGAATGAATGGCATTGCTTAGATAATCCTGCTGAGATCCGGATCCGTTGCGGGACGGCGGAGAGAAATAGGAACTGAGCCTGGGCTGCATATGCCTGAGTGCCATGGGAGACATCTCGCCTTTCATGAGAAACCGGGGCACACCCACGACCAGACGCACCCGGGCTTCCCGAAAGTCCGCGATATCATTGATAATTGTTCCCTGAAGCCTGACGCGGGCCCTGGACTCATCCCGGATATCCACTTTGTAATCAGGTATCCACCGTATGCCTCTCTGGATATAGACAAAACCCACTTCGGTCCGACCTGTAAAGGGCTTGCCGTTCTTTTCCACATAAATGGATATCTCTCTTTTCCGTTCACGGTCCTCAATCATGCGGCCGGTATCCGTACCCTCGATCACCACACTGCGTATATCTGTTCGCTTGAGCACGGTCACGCCGTCACCGGTTCGAATCATGACAAACGAACTTACCTTCTTTTTCTCCTGCTCGGACACACTCCGTGTCTCCCTGGCCGGAATCCATCGTCCATACCTGTCATACCGATTTCCGGATTGTTCTGAGACTTCCTTTCTTTCAACTGATACATGCTCCATCATTCCCATCAGCGTTCCTTTATACACAGCGTCTGACGTATCGGTCAGGACAACCTGTTTTCCTTTATTGGCCTGTATCAATTCATCAATGGTCAGACAGGGTCTGCGGGTCTTAATAGAGTTGAATCCTGATTTGACAAACTGGATTTCAACCTTGTCTTCCGCGATAAATGTCCAGAAAGCGCCGAGAAGCGGTGTGGGCACATCAAATGTCCGGCACCAGCCGTCTTTGACCTCTGCCTGCCCCCTGCACAGGAGTAACGCATGCCCGTCCTTAAATACGGTGACATCTGTTATCCCTGTTTTGAATACAGGTATTTCTTCAGCACCAGCATAACGGGTAAAAACCATTGCCAAAAAACAGACTGCGCACAACCACCGTGATACCGTCATTTCACATCTCCTGAAAAAGGTTACTTTTTTGTTAAAGTATACGCATCCGGCGCTGGATTACTGTAACAGGTTGGTAACAAATCAGCGTTCATGCGGCAAAATCAAATTCACTTTTTTCACTTGAAAAACCAATGCCTGCATGGTATGGTACATGGTCATGAAAACAGACAACATACAAAACAAGACAGAGACACTGCCGCCCGGATACTGGCGGCTCAATGGATTTATCGGCGAACGCCTTGACCGGATCTCTGCTGCACGCTTTACCGCTGAGGGAGCCTGGGACCAATACTATCCACAGACCGAAGAGGCCTTTCGCCTGCGTGAAGATGACATTTCTCACGCGCCCAAGGGTGTGTGGCGAGGCGAATTCTGGGGAAAGTATATCCTCGGTGCCATCGCAGCCTGCCAATACAATACCTGCGATGATCTCAGGGAACGGATCCGCAGTGCTGCTACCGGACTCATCTCCACACAGGATGAGAACGGATACATCGGCACGTACACAGACTCAACGAAATACATTTCCAGCACCTGGAATATCTGGTGCCGGAAATACACGCTCTGGGGCCTGCTCGAAGCCTGGCAGCTGCTGGATGAAAACAGCATTCTTCAGGCAGCTGTCCGGTTCATGGATCACCTGATGACCGAGCTCGGACCGGACCGGGATGACATAATTCAGACCGGTCAGTTCAAGGGATTGCCCAGCACATCCATTCTCAAACCGGTTCTTGACCTTTACCGCGCCACAGGTGAAAAACGATTCCTGGACTTTGGCAGATATATTGTTGAGCAGTGGAGTGCGCATCCGGACGGGCCGCCGGACATTCTCAATAAAGCGCTTGAGGGAAAGCCTGTGCACGAATGGTTTGACGCGCCCGAGGACTGGGCCAAAAGCTATGAGTTCATTTCCTGTGCCGAAGGATTGATCGAACTCTACCGGATAACAGGAACGCCCGATTACCTGAAGGCAGCGGAAAACCTTCACCAGGTCCTCAGGGACTGGGACCGGAATCCGGCCGGAGGTGTAAGTTTCAATGACAAGTTCATTGGCTCGCGCTTTCTGATCAATTCGGTTGCGGAAATCTGTGATGTGGTCTACTGGAACCGCTTCTCTCTCCAGCTCTTTGAGCTGACCGGAAAAATGGTCTATATTGATGAACTGGAACGTTCACTGTACAACGCACTGTTGTGCGGTATGAACATTGCTGGTGACTGGGGCCTCCGCCGTTTCCGGCTTACCCATGTCCACATCCCTGCACACCGCCACTTCCTCAAAGGGCATCAGTGCTGCGTGGACAACTTGCCGCGGGGGCTTTTTCAGGCAGCCCAGTCTGCTGTGCTGCGGGATCAGACCGGCATTCGGGTCGCTCTCTACGAACCCGGAACCGGCACCTTCAAACTGACCTCAGGCAGCACACTGAACATCACTCTGAGTGGCGACGTCTTAAAGAGTGAACCGGTCTCGATTCTTCTGGCGCCGGAAAAACCCGAGTTCTTCACTCTGCAGCTGCGCATTCCATACTGGAGCGATCATACAGAAATCCAGGTAAACGGAGAGCCCGTATCCACAGACAACCAGGACGGCTGGTGCTCGATCCAGAGGACCTGGCAGTCCGGAGATACCGTCCGCCTGACATTCAGCCTTTCGGTTCGCTTTGAATACTTTGATCCTTCGATATATTCAGATACAGATGAACGGGTAGCGTGGAACAAACAGGAATGGGCACGCCTTGCCCTGATGGGAGAAGACAATACATCTGCTCCGCAAACCAGCGTAATGCCCCTCTCAACAGAGGATGCCCTGCCCCAGCAGCGAGCAGCCATGGCATTCTGGGGACCGCTTGCACTGGCCCGGGATATACGGCTGGATGACAGCGATCCGTTCTCATGTGTGCCGTCCATTGATCAGCCCCCAACCCTGACTCCAGCCAGCGCCCCTGAAGATATCCGCAGATCCTTTACCCTTACCTTTGCAGATGGAACCCGTATTCCGGTCTGTGATTTCGGTTCCGCAGGAAACACCTGGGATGACACCTCACGCTTTTGCGCCTGGCTCCGGTCCGAATAGCATAAAAAGCTGCGCTAAACCATGAACGTCCAGGGAAAAAGATCTGTCTGCTTAAAGTTTTGGGGACAACGAAACATACGAAATAAACGAAATAACAAATTCTTTTTGTTTTTCATCCTGTCAATTCCCGTCTACTATTTCTTCGCAGTCCAGAACA
The DNA here is from genome assembly GCA_964524955.1 of uncultured Planctomycetota bacterium. Lineage (GTDB taxonomy): Bacteria > Planctomycetota > CAZGEP01 > CAZGEP01 > CAZGEP01 > CAZGEP01. The sequence goes on from CAZGEP010000115.1 coordinate 15,180, forward strand.
ACAAAAAGAAAAAAATTGGACAGGATTAAAGGTCGGCGAAGGCATGTTTTTGATCCGTCTCAGACGGAAAGTGGGCGCAAGGGAAAATAACGTAGGTTGGGTGACCGGTAGACGTCACTCACAAAAACAACGTGACGAAAAACCCACCCATAGCTACATAGCCAATGCCGTGAATTATGTATGCTATCATTGCAAGATGCCCAATGTTGCTTGGAACATCTTTTTCCCCAAACAAACGGATGTAGCGCCAGAAAGCATATTGCCCGCTATTCCATCGCCCACTTGGTGGAGCGCCCCCCTGATCCTTACATCTTGAGTAGGCTATTTCTGTCAGGATAAGATTTGACACAACAGAAAAGCCAAGAACGATGAAAAATGGCCATGTTAGAGGGTGAACCATCTGTATACCTCTTAAGTTAATTTTTAATCCATTTGAAAACTTGTTGATTAATCTCATTTTGCCATTGCCTCACAGAAGTATTGTGCTTGGTAAACATTAATCCACATTCCATTTCTGTAAGCTTTTTTTGCTTTATTTCATCTACAAACTTTCCTGAAATATAATCGGCTTTACCCGGATAAAGTAATGCTACTTTTTCCGCATTAAAGTATTGGTGATAAGCATACATTTGACGTACATCGTCCATTGAAGGTTTTCGTTCAACTAACTTCCATTTTGTATCTATGATGTAATTTTTCTCATCGTGAGATAATGTAATATCCGGTCTAATCGTTCTTTTCCTGCCACCATCAGGCTTCCAAAAGTATTTTTTACTTTGCCCTTTTACATTTAAGGCTTTATTCTTTCTTAAACTAACGATTACAAACTGTTCCCACAATAAATTCATATCGAACATAAGTGCAAGTACATCATTTCTGCCATTGCTCAAATCAGGGTGATAATGAAGTAAAATAAGCTTTGCAATTTCTATTGCTTTTCTATAATCATTTGTTTTACGATTGAGTTTAATTCTATCAAATCTTGCCTGATTAATCTTAACAATCGGCATTTCAGGAAAATTTAATAGCAAAGAACAGATTCTACTTGTTATAGCTGAATTTGTATTTATTCGTTTAAGTATTAATAAGGTTTGACAAATTAGGCCGCCTTCGGCGGCAATTTTTCTTTGATTTCTGATTGTCAACGA
>CAZGEP010000116.1:0-6475 GCA_964524955.1 uncultured Planctomycetota bacterium
TCAGCAGAGCCGTTGTTGTCGGTGGCTCTTGTCATTCTTGAAACATCATCATATTCAAAGGTCTGCTCTGTGGTTCCACCAACTCCTCCGGCAGGTGTTATGGTTATTTTTGTTCTGCGGTTCAGATTGTCATAGGCGTGCACAAAGACGTTACCCACCTGATCGGTCTTGGTAATTAAGTTTCCGGCTCCATCGAATTCATAGGTCTTGTATCCGGTATCCGCATAGGTTTCTTTGGTCATGCGGGAATTATCGTCATAAAGGTAATCCGTTGAATTATCTCTGTCATCTGTGATACGGGTCATTCTGCCCACAGAATCAAAGTAATAGGAAGTATCCACATTCAGACCGCCTGAATCATCCGTGACTTTTGTGCGGCGGTTTAAGGAGTCATAGAGCGACACCTTTATCTTTCCTTCCTGATCGGTTTCTCTGGTAAGGCTGCCCACATCATTGTACGCAAAGGTCCGAGTTGTGGAGTCGGCAAAGGTGATTTTTGTTCTGCGGTTAAGATCATCATAAAAATAATCGGTTGAGATTGAGTTGTCATCGGTCACGCGGGTCATGTTTCCGACGTCATCATAAAAATACGAGGTCTCGATGTTGAGTTTGGTTTGAGCATCATCATAGTCGTCAATCACCTTGGTTCTTCTGTAGAGTCCGTCATACTGATATCGAGTCACCTTATCTTCCGGGTCAATCATTTTGGTGATTTTCTTCATGGCACAGACATCATAATATGTAGTCAGGTTCAGCGTGCCTACACCGTAATCCACGACCTGCTTTGTAACCAGATTCTTCGGGCAGTATTCGTAATATGTTACCACACTGTTGGCATCTACTACTGAAGTACGATTGCCGTTGGAATCATAGTAAAAGGATGTTTCATTATTCAGGGCGTCAATGGTCTTGGTCATGCGGTTGATGTCGTCATACATGAAGACCGTTTCATTATTGTTGGGATCGGTCATGGTCAGACGGTTTCCGACGGAATCATAATCGTACTCGGTTTCATTGAATTCAGCGTCGATAGATTTGGTCAGACGACCGGCCTTGTCAAAGACGCTCTGAGTATATATCCCCAAACCTCCATCCTCCGAATCACGAGTGGTCTTGGTTACCCGGCCTCTTAAATCATATTCAAAGAGGGTTTCCACGCCATCAGCATCCACAGTCAGCGTACGCCGTCCGGCATTGTCATAGTAATAGCTCGTGGAATGACCTTCAGCATCGGTCTGCTTGGTCAGTCTGCCGGCAATGTCATATTCGTAGGTGGTATCTACGGTTTCTTCATCCAGCTGGCGGCTGACTTTGGTGCGCCGGTTGAGGTTGTCATAGTAATAGTCAGTGTAGCGACCTTCGGCATCCTCGGTGCGCGTGACTCTTCCCTTGAAATCATAATATGTGACGGTTGCGGCATTGATGCCTCCGCTGTCACGGATAACTTTAGTGCGGCGACCCTTCAGGTCGTATTCGTAATCCGTGCTCTTTCCGATGGGATCAGTGAAACGAGTCAGCTTGCCGGCGGAATCGTAATAATAGTCACCTTCCTGGCCGAGACTTCCACCACCTGTTCCACAGGAACCGCATCCTCCACCCCCTGCACCAGGCTCACCTGTTATCTTGGTTACGCGATAAGCATTATCATAATAATACACGGTCTCATTATCGTTCGGGTCAATCTCTTTGGTAAGTAACCCAACAGCATTATACAGATATTCCCGTTCATTGCCTTCGGCATCTGTTCTTTTAGTCAATTTATCCAATGCATTATACTCGTAAGATGTGGTGTGACCGTTCGCATCGGTTTTTGCAGTCAGGTTTCCCCAAGCATCATAATCGTAATCAGTGGTGTTTCCTTCTTCATCGGTCTGACTGGTCAGACGATATTTGGCGTCATATTCCCGAGTGCTGTAGGAAGAATCTGGATACTCGGTTTTTGTAAGCTGACCGTTGGAATCATAGTACCAGGAGGTGACAAGATCGGTAGCGCCCATCTCAATTTCCTGGCGAGTCATGCGCCGATCCGAGTCATATTCCCAGCGTTTTTCAAGTGCCAGACCATCCGGGTCAATGACTTCCTTGGTCTTGTTGTCATCCGAATCATAGTACATGACAACGGTCTTAGCAAGCCCATCGCTGTCTTCTATACGCTTTGTCAGGTTGTTGTCTGTATTGTATTCAAAATCCGTGTCTGTGTAGACTTCCGTGGTTTCATCCAGGTATATGCGTTCCTTGCTGACTTTCCACTTGTTGTTGCTTCCGGTGTAGCTGTAATCTATAGTATACAAACGCTCATTGTCTTCATTCAAGAATCCCTTGTATTTATTAAAATGCAGTTTTTCTGTCAGCACTCGAAATGTTTTTACTCCTGAAGCATCGGTTTTTTGATATTCGTCATGGTAATTGTAATACAGCCCCCACTGATAATCATCTGAAGTGTCATCCGGGAGTGTCCGTTTGGTCAATCTCCATTGACTGTCAAAATAATATTCAAAACTGCCTCCGTCTGAAAGCTTTTTCTTTGTTATGTTACCTACTGAATCCCATTCCAGTTCAAGGCTGTCAGTTGTGCTGCTTACTGTAGCTTTGGTCAAATACGGCGTTGAATCATACTCGTATTCCCAACTCCTGCTGTTAGCATCAAGAGTAGAGGTCATCTTGGTGACCAGATCATTGGCATCATATTCAAATGTAAATTCGGTGCCATCGGGTTTTGTGACCTTGGTCATCTTCCATCCCGTTCCGTCATAGTCAATCGTGATCTTTCTCCCATCAGGATATTCAAACTCTGCAAGACGATAATACTCAGAATCTGGTATAGCTTCAAAGGTTCGCTTGTTTTTATCTTTATCAATGTAAATATAATCGCCGCTTACGTCCTTACTCAACACTCCACGCCATATATCGCTGTCTCCCGCATTAGGAGTGTAGACAGAACCCGATTTATAGTAACGCTGAGATGCACTAAATTTCGCAAATGTAAGAACAGCATCTCCACTACCCAGTTCACGGACGGTATCTCCATATACATTCCGAACACATTTTCCGTATATATCAATAGGATTGCCGTAATCACCTGAGTACGCAACAAGAAAATCAACCGAGCGAGTAGGTGGACTGCCAACATCATTCATATCACTCGTAATGTTACCGCTTTCTGTCGGTTCAGTAGTTGGTTCACAGGAACTCTCGCAATCTACAGAAGGATCATCACATTCACAGCAAGCGCATTCACCACTTGCACACTCCGAGCATATTGGCGGTGTCGGCGTCTCATCACACCCGGTATAATTATTCCCGCCGATGGAGACTGTAATGGTGTAATCCGTATCCGGATTGCCGTCTTCTTCAAACACTCCGTAATTTCCATGACCGCTGATGCTTCCGCCGGTACAGCTCCAGCTGATATCATCCTCGTAATCGATCATGTGTACATCATCACCGCCCATTTCCTCATTGATCCCGTTGGGGCCAACCCACCAGGCTTCACCGTTGAAACGCCGCTCATCATTGAGGTGAACCAGCGCCCCTCCTCCATAGGTCTTTCGCGCATAGCAGTCGCTCTGCTCTGCATAATCATAGTATTTGGACGTGAGCGGTCCCCAGTTGCTGGAGCTGTCCACGGCAATGGCCTGAAACTCGGTGTCAGCGCTGATCGTGGGTTTGTTCTCTGAGTCGTACTCTGTTGAGTTTTCATCCGGGGTGCTGCCGTCTGTGGTATAATAAATATGCTCGGCACCACTTGCGGTCATGGTAATGGTCAACGGGGAATCATCCACTTCAAAATATCCCTGAGCAGGTGTGATGGTCACTTCCGGACCGCTCTCGCTGAAGTCAAAGTTGTCGTTGTTGCCGCTGTCCGTGCAGTTGCTTGTGGCATCAATCAGGTGACCGGTATAACGCGCGGAGCAGTCCTGGATGTCCACGTAGCTCAGTGATTCACTGCTGATGCAGAAATAGTAGTGCGTTCCGCTGGTGGAGCTTCTCAAGTTGATCTCGTTTCCACTTGTGCCGGTAAGGGTGAGCGTTCCAAACTCAAAGTAGTCGCCGGCATCAAAGGTGATGGTCGCACCGGCTGTGGTGCATTCAAGAGTAGGAAATGACAGCGGACCGCTCAGGCTATGGCTGGATCCGTCCAGGATGACTTTTCCTGTGCCGCTGATGATAAATGGAATGGCTGCGCTGTTGGTGATGTTACCGTTTGAGGTGATGTTGTAGCTCTGAATATCCACTGTTCCGGCTGTGTAGGTCAGGGTTCCGTCAACATCCATGTTATCTGACAGCTGAACCGTGGCTCCATCGCAGTTGATGGTCAGGTTCTTGAAGGTGTTGCTGTTTGAGGTTATGGTCTGGGTGCCAGATGATCCGGCAAGTTCCACGTCTCCGGTGGCTGCAAAGGTGCCGCCGGAAAGGGTGACGTCTGCTTCAAGTTCCAGGGTGTTGCCGTCACAGTCAATCACGCCGCCTGCATGGGTAAAGTCGTTTTCGATTGTGGCATCATTGCTCAGGGTTACGGTGCCGCTTGATTTGTTCACGGTCACGGCTCCGGCATCCCACTGCAGGGTATCAAGGCTCTGGGCGCTGGTTCCGGTAAGTTCCAGTGTAATTTCCCCAAAAAGGTCAGTGCCGTCACCTGTGACGTTTCCCTGCGCGCTGATCTTTCCATCCCCCATCACATACATGCGGTAGTAACCGTAGAAGTCGTAGCTGTCAAGGGTCAGGGTGGATGTGGCGGTAAGGGTGTCGTTTACGTTGATGACTTTATCTGTGTAGCCGGTGCCGGCGGAATAGAGCTTGACTCCGTAAAGGCTGAAGTCTCCGTCAATGTCGATCTCTTCGCCGTCCGGTGCGTAGAACTGTACCGTGGAGGTTTCCGGTGTGACGGTTCCCGCGTTGTAGTCCCAGTCGCCTTTAATGGTGTGGGTTCCGCTTCCCAGTTTGATTTCTCCGGCATCAATCTGGATTTTACCGTTTCCGGATGAATAGTTGATGGTGACAGAGGATGTATCCGCATCAAATGTTCCGGCACCAACGGTCAGGCTGTTGGCTGTAAGATTTGCTGAAAGCGTTACGGTTCCCGTGTAGCCGGTATTCATGCTGAGCGATGCAACGGTAACGGCACTGTCAACCGTGCAGTTCTTGGTGGAAGTGCTGTCGAAGATGGCGTTGTCGGACGATCCGGGCACAGTGTCTTCGCTCCAGTTTCCTGACGTAGACCAGTTGTTGTCGGCTCCGCCGCCGTCCCATGTGCGATCCGCCGACCATGCGCCAACTGATGTCATCACCATTACCAGAAATATACCGAAGATTTTTTCCATCTTACCTTTCATCCGACTGTCCTTTGCTGTAAAGAATTTATTCTGATTTTCAGAGGTCCCTGGGGCTTCCACCGTGAAATTCATTCTACTTCCTTTCAATGTGTTGATTATTCTCTCCCGCTGAGGTTTGAGTGCGGGACATGGCTTCTTTTTTATATTGATTCTCAGGATTGGCCTGAGATGATTTCATCGGGCAGTGATACAGGCCCTCTCTGGAGAAATACACAAGGTGAAGTGTGTGATGCAGAGCTTGAAGAATAAACAACCTTTTGTTTGCTTTCAAGTAACGGCCTTTGTTATTAAAATTCTGCGCGGCTCCGTTTTAGTTTAGCATCCCTATATGAATCTCTTTCACCCAACATTAACTGCGTATGTTAAGGTGAAATAATTAAAACGTTAATTTCAGATTAATTTCTAAAAATTAATCCGCCCCTTGAAACTAAAAAAATATCAGCCAATTCCATTACTTGTTTTTAATCATATCCGAGAGACTTGATGTGTCAAATCATATTTTATTTTATTTGCATGATAAATGGTTTCGAGGCTTATTACTCACTGTAAGTCAACAACTAAGAGTTTATGCGAAATTATCTAATATTTCACTTTTTTCTTTTGATTGATTCGAGGAGTATTTTATCTGCTTGCCGCAGCCGGAAGCTAACTGTGTACAATTTTGTGTGTTAGGATTTTTATTGGGTTACTTGAGCATCGGCAGCTCAATCCGGCGTCCGTATTTTGTAAAAAACTTCACTAAGCGGCTTTTGCTGTCGAAGAAGAAACAATTGACTTCTCCCCGGAAATTGGTCACCTTTACCCTGCCTGAAGAGTCATCGTATTCGTACTCGGCAACGGTTCCATCCTCCCGCGTCTCAACGCTTAGAAGCCGACCCTGATCATCGCGGCGCAGGGTGTCGCTCAACACGTTTACATCCCCGGGAAGTATGTCGCAGGTTTTTTTCTCACCGTCATACTTCATTTTCTGCGTTCCTTTGTCATTTCTGGTCGGGTGGCATGAATTACCTGTTTCGCACACCGCAATCACATCGCAGCGCCAAGATCAATTGCCATGACCGCCCTGTCCGTAGTAGAGACGTAGAGCATGTCGCCGCTCTTTGCCATACCGTTTTTAATACATCCCTTTATCCGGATGTCTT
>CAZGEP010000116.1:6485-16274 GCA_964524955.1 uncultured Planctomycetota bacterium
GGTATTTTTTTCTACTGCCCGGATGACTCCCGATTCCTGGGACGCGTAAACACATCTCCCATCAACAACAGGCCTTCCCCTGCTGAAGGCTGAAGATCCGGTCGGCGACAATTCCCATTTGACCTTTCCGTCCACTGGATTGATCGCGTAGAGGCTGCCTGAAACCAGATACATTGTCCTGCCGGAGAATGCAACCGATTCCAGAGACACGCCCGACGTCCTGCGCTGCCATTTTTCTTTGCCTGTTTTTGAATCAACGGCATGAAGCACTCCGGAAGTATCCGCTGCAAAGATCAGATTGCCGTATCTCTCCAGCATAACCAGAGCGCCACCGTTGATTTCACAGGTCCATTTCTTGCTCTTGATATGGCCGTCGTAGCAGTACAGGTTCCCGTCATCACCGGCCATGATTACTGCGTCTGATTTCACCACCACGGGAAGCACCACGCCCATGTCCACATATCCAGGTGTTTCATCAAAAAGACCGTTTGACATTTTCAGGGTAAAGATCGCTCCCTTGTCCGTGGATACGTAGACCTTGCCGTCTGTGGCTGTCAGGCCGGAGGTGTAGAAGTTGCCTTTATGTTTATCCTTCCAGTGACTGAGATTGTGGCTCCAGAGACGCTTGCCGGTCTCAGGGCTGTAGGCGCAGACATTGCCGTTTTTCTGAGCCGCAACGATTCTCCCGGCATAAAACCGGGGATTTCCCACAGGCTGATTCCAGGTGCGGCTCTGGTACTTCATGGCTCCGGTACTCTTGTCCAGGCACAGGAACTGGTAGTCGTAGCAGAAGATGATCAGGTTCTTCCCGCTTACCACCGGTGTTCCGCAGACACTGGCTCCGAGGCTGTTCTGCCACGTGATGAATGCCTTGTCCGGGACCACGGGTTTGGGTTTCTCCCGCTCCCTGCCCGCAGGCTTGACATCGTATTCGTTGAGATTGACCTTGCGGCTGACCGCGCCGGAGAGTTCCTTTCGGTTCTGTTCCTTTCTGTAGTTTTGCTTGATGCGCTCCATGTCCTCTTCGCTGAGTACCAGTCCTTTCTTCACAGACGGTCCCGAATCCGAGTCCGGATCCTCTGCAGTCTGTTTGTTCTGTTTTACGGTTGTTTGTTTGTCAGACTTGTCGGGGGCTGATTTTTCTTCTTTTACAGTTGTGAATTCCGGTTGCTCTCTGTTTGTCGGTTTTTTCTTTTCGCTGAGAGACGCTGATTTATCCGTCTCCACCGGTGTCTTTCCTTTTGCCACTTCCCTGGCAGGATTTCTCTGTTCCTGCGGCGTTTCAGAAGACAAAAGAAGCAGTCCCGCAGCTACAATAATCAGGGCTGCGAACAAAATCATCCCAACGGTTATGTAAAAGAAAGTCTTTTGATTGTCAGTGCTGTTCTGCATGATTACCTCCTCCGGGTTTGAAGTCATTCGTTTGTGTGGATGATATCAGCATCCATTTAAATATCAATCAAATTCACACGCCTGTTCGCTGCGGGTTATTCGTTCTCCGCCTTCCTGCTCTTGAGCGTATTGTACATCTGCATGTACTTATCCGCTGCAGCTTTGTCTTTGAGCACATTGCGGTAGAGCACGGACAGATTCTTGTAAACTCTGGCATAGGTGCGGTCTTTGGCAATAGCGGTTCTGTAGGCTTTGAGGGCCTCTGTGGTTTCACCCCGTTCGGCATGGATGTTTCCCAGGTTGTTATACAGCGAGGGATTGTCCGGCTCTTCCTTAAGCGCTGCCCTGATTTCCGCAAGCATCTTTCCCAAGTCTCTGAGCCGGTCCGTGCGTCTGAGCGCGGGTGAGTTCTCCAGCGTTGCGATGTATCTCTTGAGCGATTCGTTGTCCCGCTCAAATTGAAGCAGTTCCCGGTACATGTGAAGCGCTTCCTGCCAGCGGCCCTGTTCTTCATAGATGCGGGCAAGATTTCTGCGCGGGGTCAGGTGTCCGGGATAGAGCCTGGCAGCACGCACCAGAAATTCCTCGGCCAGATCCTTCATGCCGTGTTCTGCGCAGATACCGCCGATGTTGTTAAGCCCCTCTTTATTTGTTCTGGAATAATCGGCCGCCTTTCTCAGATTCTCTCCGGCCTCTTCTTTCTTCCCCTTGACCAGCAGGTACTCCCCTTTTCGCGTGTACCAGGATGAGAGAATGGAAAGCGCCATGTCATCAAGTGAGGTTTCTGTCGTGAGATTGCGTAGCGGGCTTTTTGTGAATACATCCGGGGATTCGTTTATTGGGGAATCGCCTCGGGGACTGACGCGATAGACCAGGCCCCATAGATCAAAGCGGTATTTCCTCCGCTCTCTGACATCGCTTCGGGAGGTGAAGTACACGGGTCTGCCGGATTTTGTAATCACGGCCTCCTGAAAGTCTTTGAGTGAAGGCGGTTTTTCTGACGCATCCTGCGTAATGGATCGGTAAAGCTTGCGCGCGGGTTTGGATGTGCGCCCTGTTATGTTGGCAAGGATCACGTCCGGTCGCATTCCCTCCACAGCCTGAAGGTACACACACGGAAATGAATTGTAATCCGCACCGGTTACGTAGACGGCGTCTTTATCAAGGCTGTTCATAATGACCCGGTTGTAATCCAGGGCAAGGTAGTAGTCGGAAAGATTGTTAAAGCTCCAGTGTGCGCTCAGGGGAAGTACGGGTGCTGCAAGCACCAGAAATTTGAGAAGCGATTTATTCTTCAGCCACTCAGAGGCTGCAGTCAGTCCCAGTCCCATGATCACGGCCGCGCAGATGTAGGCCGGGAGGTAATACTCCTCCACCCTGGACATGTTCTCGGCTTCAAATGTGAATTTGAGTATCAGAAGAAGAATGAATGTGTTAAAGACGAATATACCTGCAAGCAGGACTTTTTCCCGGGGCATGCCCTTCATGCGCAACCATCCGAGCGGGACAAATACGAGCAGCAGGTACGGGGTGAACTGATGCCAGAAGAGATAGAGAAAGTGCCCGAAGAAAAAGAGCTTGATGGACGGCGTGATCTCTGCGCCAAAGTCAAGTTTTCTGTACTGAGCTCGGGTTACGTGTTGATAGAATCTCTCCCATGTACAGGGGTCACCCCAGTTCATCAGGGGATCGCGTGAGGCTGCCCAGGGAAGATAAGCGTAGATCACAAGCGGAAGTGCTGCGAGCACCACGCACCAGATCACGGTCCTGTAGCGGAGAAAGACGGTTCTGTCTGTCAGAAAGACATACGCACCCAGCGCAGGGCTGATAAGCACCATGAGCATGTAGTGATTGGTCAGGCTCAGGCCATAGACTCCGGCAGCGGCCATGAGCCAGCGGTCCTCTTTGCGTTCCTTCCAGATGAGCAGAAGAAGAATCACCACACAGAAAAGAAAGGTGTTCAGGGTGTAGACTTCAGCCATCACAGCCTGGGACCAGAATCTTTTTGAGAACGCAACACATAGACCAGAGGCGGCTGCACCAGGCGTGCTTACAGAGAATCGTCTGCAGATCAGATAGACCACAACAGCAGTCAATGTTCCGAATACAGCTGACATCCAGTTCACGCTCCAGGCAGGATCAGCACCTGGAATCAGTGTAAAAACCTTGCCCAGAATGGTCCACAACGGGTATCCCGGAGGATGGGCGACACCCAGCGTGTAAGCCGCGGCAATCAGTTCCCCGCTGTCCTCGGATGTGACCGTGGGTGCAAGGGTCATCAGATAGACAATCTGGGTCACTGCTGTGATAAACAGACAGGCGATCCAGTCGGTCCTGGTAATGAGTTTTCCGGGTTCTGTTTCCATAGTCTATGATTCTGTCTTGTTTATTCCCATGAGTCTGCTCAAGATTATAATCGCAAGTGATACAATCAACGAGACCAGGGATACGATGGCTCCGAAGTAAAAGGGGTTTTTGTTGTAATGGAACGTCACTGTATGTTTTCCTGCAGGAATCTCAACGCCCCGCATCAGATGATACGCGGGGAAAACTTTGGCAGGCTTTCCGTCAATTGTTGCCTTCCACAGCGGGTAGTACGCGTCTGTTAAGACCAGTACGCCCCGAGTTGCGGCATCGGCTTCCATGGTGACCTTGTGCGGGGTGTATTCTGTAATCTCAGCCTTCTCTGAACGTTCAGGGGGAAGCGGTTCAAGTTTTGTCTGAAGCGGCTCTTCTATCACAACTTCTTTCAGGGGATCAATGGTTTTAAGCAACTCAAGCCGTTTTTCCTTATCCGGCTCCACCCGGGCCTGATGAACGATGAAGGTTCGCGGTACCTGATTGTTAAGTTCATAGACCTTGCCGATTTCTTCCCTGGCAAATATTTCCTTTGATTCCGGATAATGGGATTTGTGATAAGCAGCAAAGACATAACTTACGCCCATCAGTCGAATCATTCTTCCTGGACGGATAGGTCCTGATATGACCAGAGACTCTTTCAGTGATCTTTCACCAAGTGCATTGCAGTATTCCACGTATCTTCCCAGCTCTGCAGGATCGTATCCGCCTGCGTGGGCTACATCACAGAGACTTCCACTGGAAAGATCCCGGGTATGACGTGAAGATGTAAAGCGTGTTGGAGCAGTCTGTTTTGTTGCCTTAAGTACTTCCTGGACTTCAGGCTCCAGATAGAAGTTGTGGTTTCTAAGGGGTTCGATGTAACGGCTGGATGCCCAAAGTAAATCTGCAGCAATCACAGCAACAAGTAGAACCGGAAACACCATACGAATTTTCCTGCTCTTTGCCAGTGCCACTCGAAAAACTGCCAGGCTAAGCCCCAGCCAGAGCAGCGAAAACCATAGAGACGTTCTCGCATGACTGTACGTATCTTCAAGAAATGATCGGCTTAATATACCGGTGGGAGCAGACACCCGGTCACCAAGGGCAAAGGATTTCCCGACCACCTGTTTCCAGAAGAGCGAGTTACCGCCCTCTTTCTCTGTGCTCAGAATAAGCACGAGAAGTATCAGGACCATGATTCCTGCAAGTACTTTCCACATGGTTCTGCTCACCCGAAGCACTTCTTCCTTTTTCTCAATCAGCATCTTCACACCCACCCCGGCTCCTGCGGATGCCGCAAAGGTAAAGAGAAGCAGAATCTTGCAGGGGCTTCTGAACATGGAGAATCCTGGTACGTATTTATACAGCAGACGGTAGTATCCCGCGTATCCTCCAAAGGAAAGCAGGATGCTCACTCCGGCGATAAAAAGCAGCATGCGGCCCTTGTTCTTTGAGGTAAGTCCGGCTGCAAAGAGCAGAAAGAGCGGAAGGACTCCAACATACGCCAGCATATCCCAGAGATACCACCTTCCCCAGTATACTTTGCCTGCCATATCCCCGAACAGATAAGGCAGGATAAAGGTAAACACATTCTCTGGAGGCATGGAGAAACTGGTGGCAAATTCATAGGATACGCCGCCTGATCTGGCACTGTGTGGTGTCATTACCAGAGTGGGTATCAGCTGGATTGCTGAAAGCAGCACTGCGGATGTCGGTAACACTGCCGAGAGTATGGCCGGGCGGATCAGTGCCTTGATTGATTGTTCCTTGCGATAAATGCTGACGATGTGCCACAGAAAGACAAGGAAGAGTCCGATCACTGTGTAAAACACCATGGCAGGATATCCGGCCAGCACCTGGAAGCTCAGGAATATGCCTCCGGCAAGGGACCAGGCAAGGGAGTTTCCCTTTATAGTCTTTTCCAGTGCCAGTATCACCAACGGCACCCAGGGATAAGCGCAGTAGATGGTTATATGTCCAGCATAGATGTCTGAAAGCAGAAAGCCGCTCAGCATGAAGACCACCCCCGCGATGAATGAGGGCAGGGCTCTTTTCGTATGATGATACACGTACATATACATGAACAGCCAGGAGAGCATGATGTGAAGCACTACGCACACGCTGACAGCGGTTTCCGGGGTGAAGATCAGAAATACGATGTTCAGCGGATAGAACATCGCACTCTGAAAGGCTCCGACAAATGGATACCCGCAGAACTGATACGGATTCCAGAGCGGGATCTCCCCCTGCCCCAGGCGCATGAATCCATACGCGCGGTTGTAGAAGAATTCAAGCAGGATGTCACTGCCAAAGAGCATCTGCGTGCCGAGTTCCGGCAGGATGAGAATGGCACTGACCACAAGCATGCCTGCTGCTGCAAGCCCGTGGCGGGCCGGAGCGTTGAGTTCAGGAAGCATTGGCTTCTGTTCCGGCTGAGACTCGCTCTTCTCTGCTGAAGGTGTTTTCAGTTTGTGTTTTTGCTTGCGTGAGGCCACGCTTCTTTTCCTTCCTCGGTATTGAGCGCTTTCTCAAAGGGAAGCCGCTCTGGCTGATTCTCTTCTGTCTGTTTTTTAAGTATCTGAATGGTTGTATTGTCTGAGAGGCGGAGGCGGGTTATTTCCCTGACCGTGTTGGTTTCTTCAAATGGTTCCGAGCCTTCACGAATCAGGACACCGCCTGAATTCAGAAGACACGTGACCTTCTCAAGGGAGATATTGGTAATGTCACTGCCGAGCACCACGCAGTCGTGTTTTCTGTCTTCTGTGACCGCTCCAACTGAGGTCTGTTTGATCCGGTTCGATACCCGGGTAAATGAATCCTTTCCATCTGTTATCAGGAGAATGGAGCGGGCATGCGCTGAAAAGAACGACAGGGTGTGCACCCGTTCCCGTTCGTTACTGTCAGGAAAGCGGATGGGTTTTCTCTGCTGCATTTCCCTGTTGAATGCAGTGGACTTCAGCCGACAGTGAATAAACATACGCGTAAAGGTCTTGAGAAAATGCACGGCGAACTTCAGCAGCCGCGCATGGGTCATGCCTTCCTGCCGGGGCAGGTAGGTAAAGGGCACCTCTGCGATCATGGCTCCTGCGGATGCGGCACACGCGATGATTTCCTCCTGCACGTCAAAGAAGACTGCCTGTAAGGGCATCCCCTTGATTACACCTGAGCGGTACAGTCGGAATCCGCCGGATATATCCTGCACATTGATTCCCAGCCCGATTGTAAAGAATTTATTGAGTACGGCTGAGAGTACTCTGCGGCGCGGAGGCAGTATGGAGAAACCGCCCGGAATGTATCTGGAGGCAATTACGATATCCGCGTTTTGTATGGCTTCAAACATGGGAGCGATAAACGCGGGGTCATGGGTGGTGTCCGCGTCCATGGTCAGGATGTACTCACCTGCTGCCTCCTGAAAACCCTTTTTGTACGCGCCTCCGTATCCAGGATCGTCCTGGATTGCCATGCGCGCGTGATTATGATCGCAGACTTCGAGTGTGTCAGCGCACCTTCGGGCTTCTACAACAATTATCTCTTTGTTTATTTCAAGACGGCCCAGTATCTGGTTAAGCTCAGGAAGCAGGATCTTCAGATTGGGGGCTTCGTTCATGGCTGGAATTACTACGGATAGTTTCAACGGGTGCTCTACTGTCACGAATCAGTCCTTTCTCACAAAGCAGTAGGTCTTCTGTTTGAACTGGCCGAATTTGTCGAACTCAGCAATCTTTTTGTAGTTGGCATGAAGCGCGGCCATTACCTGATCAATGGTGACTCCGCTTCTGTCTCGCTTCATCAGGGGAATCTCACGCGCCTGCATGACCAGCAAGTCAGCCTGTTTTTCTTTAAAGTACTTTTGGATGATGCTGTTGTCCACGCCTTTGTATTTTTTGCAGTCTGAAGTATTCATACCGAATCCGCCAAAGTGGTTTTCCACTCCAATGGTCAGGCCCGGAAGGAGTTCAAAGCCTCCTTCATAGGCAAGAATGGTTTCAAAGGTAAACAGCTTGCCGCCCTCTTTTATATGAGGACGGATGGTATTTACCACTTCTCTGATTTCCGAAAGCGGATACCTGCCCCCGCTCTTATCCACCGGATACTGCTGAAAAGGCATGGTGCAGAGGCTGAGCATGAGGATCAGTATCATCGCTGCCAGCGAGGTTTTCTTCTCCTGATTTGACAGAAACCGTCCTGCACAGAGCGCAATGAACATGACCATGAGCGGCATGTTCGTTGTCTGGTGTGTTGCGTATTTGACCGGTGCAAGAAAGTGAACGGCACACACACCAACATACGCTGCCAGGCAGTAGGCTTCCAGCGGGTATCTGTCCGCTGCACTCTTGATGAATTCAGCCAGTGAACGATTTGATATCTTGGTTATCATGAGACAGAGCACAACAGCTGCAAGCAGGCTGTAGCAAACCGCCTGGTTACCGAGCAGGTCTTTGATGTACCACATTTCAAATACAGATGAGTGCGTTCCCGTAAGCTTGAAGAATCCAAGGAGGCCGAAGAGCACCAGGGAATTACTCAGAATATAGAATACGGCAAAGCCCACGGTCATGGTAAGCCCCGTTGTCAGAGCGGAAAGCAGGAATGTTCTGCCGTCGCGACCGCTCTCAAAGTAGACATACAGAGGAAAGAACAGTGCTGCCGGCAGAAGACTTGCGCGGGTTCCAGCGGCTGCGGCGATGATGATCGATGACAGAATGTATTTCAGAAACCAGGTGCGGGTGCATGTCATAAGAAAGACGGGCAGTGCGTACAGCAGAATGGACAGAGACTGGGTCTTGACATTGGCGGTGTCAAAGGCATAGCTCAGATTGAGACTGATCAGGATAAGCAGGATCATGCAGGACAGCCGGTTTCCTTTTCTCAGCATTGCGGCTGCCATCAGGATAAATGCCACAAAGCCCGTGAGAAAGGATATCCAACGAGCCGCCTCCAGGGAATGACCTGTCAATGCGGTCAGAGGTCCGTAGTAATAGAGAATGGCCGGTGGCTGCCAGAAGGCAAAGTCTTTGTACGGGATAAGGCCCTTCATAACCAGGGAGGATGAATAGAGGTAATTGCCTTCATCACAGGTGTATTCTCCGGTATAGATCATCATGATATGTGTCAGGCAATAGGCAATGCCTGCCGTGAGCATTGGAATCAGGATGGGGATTTTTTTGTTTTCTTCCACGTTATTTATTCTTCATTTTTTATTTGATTTTAGGAAATTGTCCTTTACTATACATTCAATCAAAATCAAGGATGTTATTCTTTTACAGGTCACTCGTCAAGGAAAATCTAAAAATGGGAATCTCGTCCCTGGCTCAAAAATTAAATGAAAGCAGAAGAAACGGCCTGCTGAAACTCTCCCGCTTGTTTCAGTTCGGATGCTGTGGAGGCACTGCTTTTATCGTAAATGCCGGGTCCCTTGAACTGCTGGCAAGGGCAGGTATGAACACAATTATTCTGGAGAATGTCGCCTTTGTCATCGCTCTGGAACTCAGTATTATTGTGAATTTCTTTATGCAGCGTCATCTTACCTGGAAGGACACTCCCCGGATGAGGGGGCGAAAACTGGCAACTCAATGCCTGACTTTCCATGCAGCCGCAGGAGTCACGTCTGTTCTTCGCATCGCCCTCTTCCCCCTGGGACAATTCTTCGGCCTCCATCGCCAGATCAACCTGATCATCGGTGTAGCACTTGCTGCAGGACTGAATTATCTTTGTTATGATCTGCTGGTGTTTAAGAGGAAGGCTGCGGTAGAGGAATGAAAATACCCAGCCCCTACCGTGCAACGGGCCGGAATTATAAAAGAGGACTTTGCTGAAGAAAAGTGGTAACGTGTCCACTTTCTCGGACGTCTGAGAATTGAAGATAAAGCCGCCGCTCTTCTTTTCAATTTCTCTTTACATAACAATATGATTCCGGATATGATGACCTGGAACAGGCCACAATGGTGTGAATTGAACTAAATATCTGTTAACTATTATTAATCTTCACTACGCATAATACCTCCCCTAATACACCATGTCAAACAAAAACCGCCGCTGCTCACTTCAACAACATCC
>CAZGEP010000117.1:0-16103 GCA_964524955.1 uncultured Planctomycetota bacterium
GCTGTTCCTGTTCGACGGCCAGGCCCGCGCCTGGAAGAAGCTGCCGCTGTCCGGCGGCAATCCGGGAACGCCCTGGTGCGACAGGTCGGGCATGTGCTACGATTCGAAGCGCGACTGTCTGTTGCTGGGCGGGAGTGGCGCCTTCATCTCGAAATACGAAATGAAGACCGGCAAGCTCGCGCGCTCCACCGGTTGCCCGAAAGCGTTCAAGGACGCCAAGGGGCGCGGTCCGACCATTCGGGAGATGACCTATATCGCGGATCAGGACCTGGTGCTCTTCATGCTGGCCAAGAGTAAGGACGGCAAGCCGGCCAACTACTGCTTCGACCCGGAAGACGGCAAGTGGTACTGGCTGGAGCTGACCTACCGCGCGGTCACCCGCGAGGGCGTCAAGAACGTCGTTCCCAGCCTGGACTATAATGGCTACTGGTATGACGGTGGTTTGAGCTACGATGCCGCGGAGAAAGTGGCGATCCTGTCGTTGCGTTCGTCGAGGTATTTTCGCGACCCGCGCTACGACGGCCGCGTCTGGCTGCTGAAGCTGGACCGTAAGACGGCGAAGATGACGCCGATCGTGGACCCGAAACCGCAGCCGAAAGCGGCGGAGGAGAAGAAATGAGAAAGGACAAAATCATGAAGACGACATGGATAAGTTTCTTGCTGATCGCTCTCGCAACCGTGGCGGTGTCGGCCGCGGAACCGACTCAGGCCCAGGAAAAAAAGGGGCCGCTGGCCGATCGGCCTAGCGCTCCGGGCCCACATCTCGCGAAAATCGAGGCACTGAGCAGCAATCAGTGGGTCAATCTCGGCAAGCCGAAGCCCGATCCGAAGTACGGTCCGGCTCAGGGCCGCGCCTGGAGTCGCAAGATGGCCTATGCGCCCGACTTGCGCGGCGCGTTTATCTACGGCGAGGGCGTGCACGGCGGCGCCTCGACCCGCGGTGGTAAGCGTTTCTACAACGACGACCTCTTCTTCTACGACATCAATGCCCACGCCTGGGTCTGCTGCCACCCGGGGACGCCGCTGGACAACCCGGGCCTCTCCTACGACAAGGCGCTCGGCTGCGAGCGCGACAAGCACGGGAACATCATCCCGGTGGCGGTCAGCGTACACGCCTACTGGACCCCGGACTACGACACCGATCGCAAGATGTTTACGATGATGCCCTCGCCGGCTTCGCTGTTCTGGCACAGGGCGCTCAAGGCGCACCGGCCGTACTTGGGTAAGGATGGCAACAAAGACCCCCGTTGGGGCGGCTACGGCAGCCCCTGGTACTGGGACCCGCGGACCGGGAAGTGGGAGTTCCGGCGCGTCAAGGGCCCGGCCCCGCGCTGCAACGTGGACAACGTCTATTTTTACTCGCGCAAACTTAAAAAAGGCGTCAACCTCTTCCGCGGCGTCTGGCTCTACGACCACGAGAAGAACTCGTGGCAACAGGTCAATCGGAATGGCGGCGGCAACGGGGCCTACTGCTACGATCACAAGCGCGAGTGGATCTACGCCGTCCACGCGCAGCGCAAGGATCCGAAGCGCACCAATCGTCTGACCATCTACGACATAGCGAACAACAAGTGGATAACCCCCAAGACCAAGGGCGACGCCGGCGGCGGCATGGAGTCCGGCCGGGCATTCTTCACCTACGACTCGGTCAACGACGTCGCGGCGCTTCATATCCATGACAAACACCACATCTACGATCCCGAGACGGAAACCTGGACGGCACTGCCCAAAACGCTGGCGGCGAAACTGAATTGGGGCGCCAGCTCCGGCTTCTACGACCCGGAGCTCAACGCCCATTTCTACTTCAACGCCGGGGACAGCAACGTCAACCCCGGCAATATGTGGGTGTGGCGGTATGGCGTTGGCAACGCAGGCGTGAAAGCGTTGGAAAAATAACATAATCCAACAGGTGATAGCGGCAGTTTAATTTTCCGTTATTGGTCTGTTGGCTCAGACTGATCAACTAATTTACTGTCTAGGAAATATATATTGTGTTGAAATGGTAAAAATAAATTTTTATTGGTAACAGAAAGGTATTGTTTCGGAAGCGAACCGGGAGAGATAAACAGGAACACGGAATTTCAGAGGAGAAGACGATGAGAAAAGACACACCTTCTGCCCCGACTGGGCAATCACTGAGCTACAGTCTTTCGACAGAACTCCCCGTCACCCACTCGGTTGACGTCGTTGTTATCGGGGGCGGGCCGGGCGGCATCGGCGCGGCGACGATGGCGGCACGTGCCGGCGCGCGCACATTGCTTGTTGAACGTTACGGTGGTCTCGGCGGCATGGCGTCCTACGGCGAGGTGCACCCGTTTATGCCAAACCAGATCGACGACATCCCGCTCGACCAGCCGGTCTATACCGACTGGTGCCGGAAGATAACGGCGTATCATTCGTTTGAGTGGCAGGATCGGCAAATCAACAAGGACGCCGCTTCGCTCGCGGCAGAAGATGTGGTGCTCGAAGCGGGCGCGGAGATTCTCTATCACCATACCCTTTTTGACGCCCTGGTCAGCGACGGTGCCATCGACGCTGCCGTGCTCAGTTCCAAGTCTGGACTTAGCGCGGTAAAGGCACAGGTCTTTATCGACTGCAGCGGCGATGGTGACCTTGCAGCCCGCGCCGGTTGCGGCTTCGAGATCGGTGGTCCGAGTGGTTTCTGCCAGCCGATGACCACCTGTTTCAAGCTCGGCAATGTCAAAACTGCACAGCCGCCCTCACTGCCGCAGAAGGAACTGCGCGCCATGCTGACGAAACTCTGGCAGGAGGCGCAACACAGCGGTGAACTCGACTGCCCGCGCGATAACTGTCTGGTCTTTGGCTGGATCGAGGAGGGGGTTCTTCATTTCAACACAACTCGAGTGATTCAGAAATCAGGCATCGATGGCATGGAGCTTTCCGCAGCCGAGCAGGAGGCGCGCCGGCAGATCAGGCAGATTATCGACTTGTTCCGTCGGCGGGCGCCCGGCTTTGAAAAATGTCACCTGCATTCTGTTGCCCATCATATCGGCATACGGGAGACCCGCAGAATTCTCGGCCACGCATGGCTCACAAGAGACGATTTTAAAAAGAAGGCTAAGTTCGACGACGCAATCTGCCGCTGTCGCTATCCGATTGATATCCACAATCCGGACGGCTCCGGAACCGAGTTGATCAGCCTGCCTTCGGACGACTGGTATGAGATTCCCTATGGTTGCATTGTCGCCCGGGACTGCACCAACCTCCTTGTCGGCGGTCGTCCCATCAGTGTCGATCATGCTGTCCACGGCTCTGCCAGGATCATGCCCCATGCCTGCAGTCTCGGCCAGGCAGCGGGAATGGCGGCGGCGATGGCAGTGATGCAGAAGTGTGCGCCGTCAGCCCTTGACGGCATCCTGGTGCGGCAGCGCCTTGTCGAAGCAGGCGCGGTACTTGCTGAATTCCCTCCGGGAAAAAATAATTAGTGGTCTGTCAACGGCGGCTCGGGAGGCTTCAAGTCGATCTGACGCTTTCAGGGGCACCGGTGCACTCAACGTTCGAGTATGAGAGGAAATAATGGACCTGGTTTTTCTGCCAGCCACCGACCCGGCTGATCAGACATATGGGGCAGCCCCTGCCCGGCTTCACCACTATCCCGACGTATTGGTCCGGCAGGTGTTTTTCCCGTCCCTGGTTTGGTACAACGAGAATATTCGGGAGCAAGCGATCCATCAGATTCGCGAATGGGAAAGTGGTCCTTTTGTCCTGGTCGGCTTCAGTAAGTCGGGTCTCGGTGCATGGAACATCGCACGCACGATTCCTGATTGTATCTCTGCAACGATCATCTTTGACAGCCCGGTCGCCAGGCGAAAGTTACATCCGGCGGGTGCCGCTGCTTTCTATCCCGATGACACCGCCTGGCAGGCGGATCTCCCTGTCTCCATGATCCAGGAATTCGCAACGGCAATGCAGAGAACCCATCAACTTGTTTTGATCTCCGGGGAGAGGTTCCATGAGGAGATGTCCAATCTGTCACAGTCGCTTCGCGACGCGGGGATCGCCCATGCGTTTCTGCCCCGGCCTCACATGAGGCATCATTGGAATTCCGGATGGATTGATCAGGGACTGAAAGAACTTGAACCAGTGCTCTGTACTGAAACAGAGAAGAAAGGAATGAATCGTGACCCATACAAAGTCAATGAATTATCACCTGGTGATTAACACGCATTGGGACCGTGAATGGCGATGGTCGTTTCTGGCGACACGGAGACGATTATGCGCTGCGCTGGACCTGTTGATTGAAACTATGGAAAAAAATCCTGCATTCACATCGTTTCTGGCAGATTCGCAGGCGGCCATGCTGGACGACTACCTGGATGCGCGTCCGGAAAACAGAGAACGGGTGTGCCGGATGGTACGGGATGGCCGTCTGTGTGTCGGTCCGTGGTATACGCTGCCGGCTCTGTTCATGATCAGCGGCGAAGCGATTGTGCGCAATCTCCTGCTGGGGCATCAGATTGCCGACCGGCTGGGCGGCGTTATGAAATGCGCTTACAACGTCTTTTCATGGGGACAGATCTCTCAGCTGCCTCAGATTTATAAACAGTTCGGAATGGATACGATTTTGTTTTATCGCGGGATTGATCAATCCGGACTTGACCGCCTGGAATATCACTGGGAAGCCCCGGACGGCAGTCGGATGCTGGGGATTACGTTTGGCGAAAGTCACCGGTTGAATTTCTGGGTCAATGTCTACAAACCCTATCGCCGCGGAGATCATAAAGCCATGTATGACCGGTCCGGTCAACGCGGCTACCTGCTGCATCACAGCGGCTGCGATACGGCAACGGTAAACCACAGTGTTGTGGATCAGGGGAATGCCGCGTCGCTGGATCGCGCACTGGAGGGATTGAATGAACTGCTGGCAGAACTCAAACCCAAAGTATCCACATCCCACCTTTTGCTGCTGCAGGGATTTGATCTGGAAAATCCGGATCCAATCATTCCGGATCTGGTAGAAGCGCTGAATGAAAAGCTGGAGGACGGTCAAATCCGGATCAGTACAATCTCGGAATATGTCGAACGTGTGCGCGATGATCTGGAGGCTCAAGATCAGCTTTCCGCATTACAGTCATTCAAGGGAGAAATGTTGGCGGTTGAACGTGTGGGCATGGGATTCGGCCCCTTGTTTGCCGGCGTGTATTCGTCACGCATGAATATCAAGGCGGCCAATCATCGCAGTCAGGTGGGGCTGGAAGCCTGGGCAGAGCCGGCGGCAAGTTGGGCGTTGATGTGCGGAACGGCGTATCCGCGATCGTTGCTGCAGGACGCGTGGAAACGGCTGTGCCAGAATCAACAGCATGACGGTATCGGTGGTTGTCATGTTGACCGGGTTACGCTGAGCGTGCTGGAGCGGTATCGTACGGTTGATGATATCTCGGAAGATGTGACACAGTCGGCATTGGAATTCATCGTCGGTGAGATTGATTATTCGCACCTTTCTGAGAATGAAATCGGGCTTACGGTCTTTAATCCGTTGAGCGTTCCGTATACGGGAGCGTTTGAAAGTTATATTCATATTCCGCAAGAGGCCGCACCTGCGGGACAGTACGGATATCGGAGGCCGGGGTCACTTACGGTTTACGATCATGCGGGGCAACCGGTCGAAGCCCAGGTGCTGGCCTGTGAAGATCAGCAGGTCAGTGCGTTGTTGAAGTTCGGTAATGTCGACAAATTCAATGCAATTCGGTTTAAAGTCGCCCTTGATGTGCAAGCCGTTCCGCCGATGGGGTATCAGTGTTACATAGTGCGCTGTCGACCGCAGGAGTATCGTTTTGTGGAATCGCTCGTATCCGATGTGAATACCCTGGAAAATGAGTTTCTGCGCGTGGTGATCCAGGGAGACGGATCACTGGATCTGCATGATAAGCGTACCGGACAGGACTATACAGGTCTGCATGTTTTTGAGGATGGCGGAGAAGAGGGGGGACCGCTGATGCATGTGCCGCCTGCGGGCGATAAGGTGTATACCACGTCGGGATTGACAGCGGATGTTGCACGTATCTGCGAGGGGCCGGTACAGGGATCTTTTCTGATTGAACGTGACTGGCAGCTTCCGGATGGTGTGACCTCTGATTTACGCATTCATATTCCCAACGGTCCCCGGTTTATCGAACACAGCGCTACCCGTCGGAGTTTACATCACACAGTCTTGCGGATACGAAGTGAAGTTCGATTGCAGGTCGGGGTGCCGTTTCTGGAAGTCAGAACGACCGTCGACAACCGAATCCGTGATCATCGTTTACGGGTGCGGTTTTCCACCCATGTTCAGACCGATATTCATCAGGCTGATTCACCCTTTGATCTGGTGTCACGTCCGATTGCGGTTCCGGATTCCCGGGACTGGTATGAAGCCGCGCTGTACACCTGGCCCACACAGTCGCTGGTAAACCTTTCCGACGGCAAACAGCGCGGGTTGGCCGTGCTGCATGCCGGTCTCAGTGAGTATGAAGTGACGCAGGATCCATCCCACACCATTGCGATGACATTGCTGCGCTGTTTTGGAACCGCAGGGGGCGGTGCGGATACCTACAGTCCCCAGCCTCTGGCGCAACTTCAGGGCGAGCATGAGTTCCGGTATGCCCTGTATCCGCATGATGGAAGTGCTGATGCCGCGGAATTGCTGCAGCAGGCAAAACGGTTTTATACCCCGCTGAGAGCGGTGCAATGCACGGCACATGGCGGCGGAATGCTGCCCGCAGCACCGCATTCCTTTGTGAAGATCGATTCCACCGATCTGATCGTATCCGCTCTGAAGCAGTGTGAGTCAGGCAAGACGATGCTGCTGCGGTGTTACAACCCTTTGCAAACACCTGTAGAGGCAACGATTGAACTGGGTCGGGCTGTTTCCAGGGTACGAGAGATGACGCTGGAAGAAATTGACGGAGATGCGATTTCACTGAACGAGAATGGCGCCATCCCCATTGTGGTTCCTGCCGGACGCATAATGACGCTCGCGTTCGATGTGGATTAGGCAGTCAAGTCGCAAGACTCCGGGGCGATTTCATGGAATAATATAATTCATTTAACAGGAACGGAAAGAACGGTATGAAGGGTAGTTTTATTGGAGGTCTGGTTCTTATGGTGATGGTAAACACTGCGCTGTTTGGGGCAGGGACGGATGATGGTACGGGGGTGCCGCGTATGGATCCACGTGAATCAAATGGAAAGCAAGGTGAATTAAATAAAGTAGATGCTGAGCGCGTGCGTTCCCCGGAATTCTGGAGTGCAATTCTTAATCAAGCCCGTCACAATCCGGCGCTCAGAAAAAAAATGATGAGATTGAGGCCGAAGCACTAAAGGTTGTCAATGCGCCTTTGAGAAAACGTTTTTATAAATTCGAGGATCTCGAAGGGTCGAATGTGCGTTCTCACGCCATACGAAACCCGGTGCAGCGTGAAGTCTTTGCCCTGTCTATTTCGGATCATCGTAACGCGTTTCACGTCCGAAACCAGATGACGCTTTGCGCTACTGCCTTTCTGTTGACCGGCAAGAAGATTTTTGCCGATCGGGTGCGGGCCCAGTTGGAGGAAATGACAACCTGGTCTCCCATTCAGCGGGGTGGGTGGACGATGTATGACAATAGTGCGAAATTGCCTGGCAACTGGAATAAAGACCCGCTCTGGGGAGGAAGCTGGCTGGCAACGGGTTCCGGGATTAAAGCCATTTTCGATATGCTGCAGATGATGCCGGATTCAGTGATTTTTTCGAATTTGCGCGAGAAGTTAAATCGGTTGTTTAAGCGGGAGATTCATCAGATTGTACAGGAGTGGTGTCTCAAGCGACAGTGGTTTGTCAAGAGTAACAATGCACTTACCAATCAATGGGTTTTGCCGACCCAGGGACTCATTCTTGCATGTCTGGTGCTGGGACGTGAAAAATACGCTGAGGCCTATGAGATGGGACGATGCCAAAACCGGCGATGAGTTCCAGAGAATTTCATCTGCCGGCAGGATGGCAGCAGAAAGGGATTGTTGCACCGGTTCGTGTGTTGCGGCTTGACAAGCAGGGCGGTGATGTTGAAATTGTTTTGACCAACGGTTATGATGGCCTGTCCGAATGGCGGCGACGTATTACATGGGACCTGAAGGGGATGATCGTGGTGAATACCGTAAAAACAAAGGCGCCGCAAGTCATGCTTTTCCGCTGGCACCTGGGAACAAGTGAAAACGTTTCCCTTGAAGGCAGCACGGCGCAATGGTCCAATGCGACGTTAACAGCAACGAGCAAAACGTCGTTGATCGGCCCGGAAGACCCGGCGTCGGGATCACACATTGGAAGCCCTCAATTTTGATCACAAACATGCGTGTGTTGTGGTCCGAACGAGAAAGCCGGTACATCATGTGGTAATCCGTACCCGAATCCTGATACATCGAAATAATCTCAACCTTGAATGAGCAGGAGTTTTGTCCGGCATTACTTGGAATGAAAACACAGTCCAAACAATTCAGCTTTTTTCATACGAATCCTTAAGCGTATGGGGCGCTTTGGGATTGTCGTTATCGTTCCATTCGCCCACCGTACCGCATGATCAATGCTATCACCTTTAATACTTGCCGCATTGGCACTGCTATAGCTTGTGAGTGCATGGTGATTTTCATCTAAAACGTCGACTTGCAAAAATCCACCTTCATGAACGCGGGCGTTGACCGAAAGGGCGTTGCCGGCACGAAGTGTTTTTGTGGTGAGTGTTCCGGGTTTGCTTCCGGCTTCGAGCGATACCCACCCATCTTTTCGTGAACGCATAATACCGATGGTGAGTGACCCGGTCTGTAAATGGCTGGCGAGTGATTCCCAGGAACCGAATTTATTCCAGTACGGCCAGTTTTGCAGTTTGCGGTGTTGCAGGCGTTTTTTAAGAAACTCGGCGTTTAGATGAGGTCTCAGGCCGTGCGCAAAAAGCAGATGAGAGCGGTTCATCCCTACAACCAGGTTATACACGTGATTGCCGTATTCCAGGTCCGGGGCGTTGGAACATTGGATCATACCAAAGTTCCAGGCGCCGAATGGGCCATTGTCAACAAAGTGCGGCTGTTTCGGGAATCGATGCCAGAGCAGGCTGTTGCGACTATACGCCAGTTCAAGTGCGATTTGTTGGCGGACCTGGTCATAAACCATCAGGTAGGCCAGTCGCAACCGGTTGTTTTCGGCCCAGAATCCCCGGGCGCCATAAAATTGCAGCCCTATGGCATCTCCGTGCGTCGGAACGGTAAAGAAGGTGGGTGTCCATTTGATTCCGTTTCGAGTACTCCATACCACAAGAATTCGTGATCCAAGGATGTTGTCGTACGTTACGCGAAACGGGGCATGACGTGGAATGAGACGAGCTTGGCAAAAGTGAAGCAGTGTCCGGTTCTGGGAAAACCATTGACCGCCCCAGTTGTCGTTGGTGTCCTGCCACTCACCGGGTTCGTTCGGAGCAAACAGGTGTTTGTCCCGAGTCAACGACTGGCTGGTAAGAACAACCATTTCATTGGCGTTCTTGCGCCAGACCGGATACGTGCTGCGACGGGTCGTTTTAATGGGCCCCCATGGAGAAGGTTCCCGATTCGTACCCGTAAATTGAACATGTACCTTGCTCAGATCAACCGGTCCGTCGCTTTCGGGCCTGTAAGTCCTGTATATTCCCTTTTGGCCCCTGGGATCAATCCACTGAAGTGGCTTGGTTGCGCTGGATGAAACGACATATTTCGTATCAGGCTCCATCTTATGTTCTACCGGCTTGATGTTCCAGTTTTTCAAATCCCGGCTTTGGGCGCGATAGTGTCTGATCTGATTTGGTTTTGATCCTTTTGTATAGAAGTTTACGACGGCAGAACCGTTGCTTTCAAAGGCCAGGCGCTGGACTCTTTGGATTATATGCCCATCTTTGAGTCTGCCTCGTGTAACGGCAAATGTCTCCGCCGGATGGAGGCGTCTTTTAAGTGCCTTGCGTTTGTCAATATGCCAATCGTCTACAAAGAGCATGGTGATGCCCATGACATCAATGGGTTCTTCGGGCGGTTCGGCTTCAGGAATCGTTTGTTTTCTCAAGAATCGAATAAGGTGGTTGCCATCGTCCTTTTGATCGATTATTCGAGTCTGATAGACGCCATCCGGCCAATGCTGGATATGTACCGGGAGACTGATGTATCGTTTGTTTTCAGGTAGAGAGATCTGCATTGGCTTGCAAGGGATATGATTGCTGTTTCGCAGTTTGAATTCTACCTGGAGTTCTATTTTTTCCGAATCACGACTTTTTCTACCGATTACCAGTTCAGCCGTCTTGCTGTTCACATATGCCGGATAACGCCAGTCAGCGATGATGCGGATATTCATCGGGACTGGTTTGTCAGCGTTTGCGATCTTTATATCATCATAGGGACTATCGAACGTAGAAACCGTCCGGGGTATTGTTGTTTTGTTGCTTTCCGCGGCATCTGCGTTGTGAAAGAAAAATACAGCGAGCAGTCCTGAAACGCAGATAAGAGATGTCCTGGTGTTCATTATACAATTCCTTTCAACTTTAATGCAGCCAGTCAACGGATGTGATGCGGCACGCTTACTTGCCTTTTCCGGGCTTCGGCGGGTTTTTAATGCCGGTGTTTCCATGTGTATTGCAGTATGCATCTATCCCGAACTCCATCGGCTTGCTTCCGGTTACTGATATGAATGTGACGCCCCACAGGATACCGACGGTTACCCTTCTGACTATATCAATCGCTTCTCACTACTCATCTCTTTCTTTTTTCATCGTATCCCGGATATCAACAATGCTCAGTTCGATCTCGTCTCTGCAGAGGGCGTATACAACATACAGACGATCGTAGCAGTAAATCGCATCCGCGAACTCATAGCCCGGCCGGTAGCCCTTGTATGCCCAGGGATACTTGCGATAAAAGGGCTCCCATCTGATCTGATGCAGTTGCTCAAATTTCCATCCGTCCCGGCTCCTCGCAAAAATAAGCGGACAGCGCTGGCTGAATTCCAGGGGCGTACCCACATAGAAGGTCGAACCGTCCGGCAACCGGCCGAAGATAAAGCCGCCGTTGTTGTCGGTAAAGTTGGATTGCCTCAGGAGCGGAGACCATTTATGACCGCCATCCGTTGAGTAGGAATGCCAGAGTCTCGACGACCTGCCTGCCGCGAAATGAACAATACCGTCTTCACCCTGCCAGGCAATTGGATCGACAATGCCGACTTTCACAGGGACTTCACCCCATGCCCATCCGGTCATGCCGGAGGAGTTGATGGTTACAGGAGCGCGTTTCTTCCTGTTAAGGGTTGCAGCGAGTATTTTACCATTCTTCAGTTTGACAAATCGACGTTGCATCCAGTGTTCCCGTATATCTCCATCCACATTGGAGTCAAGAGAAGAAGGAGGCAACTCAACCCATTTCAGTCCGTTACTGGTTTTGAAAAGGCGCCCCCGGCTGTGTTTGCGCAGGCTCCCGTCAGGCCTGCTGTATTCGATCCATGCCTGCTGAAAGAAATACAGACTGTTTTTCGTACCATGGAACCCCGTCGGACGGGCGCACACCGTTACCTCTGCATTTCCTGGGATATTAAACCGTTTTCGCATATATCGGATATAGTCCCTGTCACCGTTTTTTGCGGGTTCTGTCGGCTTGCGCCATGTTTTGCCCCGATCCGAACTTGCTGCCAGGAAGCCGCGGGTGGGCCTGCTCCGTTCGCTGCGCAATGCAGCGGTCCAGGCGACAAACAGCTTGTTCTTCCAGTCAGCAATCACTGGTCTGTCGTGAAAGGTCAGTTCTTTCAGACCTTCGGGTGCATACACGGTAACCCGAAGACTCGGCAACTTGGGCAAGACAGTAACGGGGTCGGGCAGTTTCATGGTGATCTGTTTCTCCTGGGCAGCAACAGGGCCGCTCAACATGATCAACCAACAGCAGACGATGAAAACGAAACGCATGACAGACCTCCTTTTCTATGGTTTTATAATTTTGTTAACGTCCACAACTGCCAGTTCCACGAAATCTCTCACATGCGAGTATGTGACGTACAGCTTTCCATCATGATAACAAGCGCTTGGATACTCATAGCCGGGTTGATGACCTTTGGCCGGAGCCGGATAGAGCTGCGTCCAGGGTTCCCAGCGAAGAAGGTAGTTGTTGTCGAATGTCCAACCGTCACGGCTGATACCAAGCACAAGATGCGTTCTGGGCGAAAAAGGCATCGGGTTCGATACACACCAGACCCAGCCGTTGGGCAGCTTTCCGAATTCCTTGTTACCCGCATTGTCTGTGAATCCACGCTGCGGCTTGAGTTTTGTCCAGGTTTTTCCCCGATCCTTGCTGTACGCGTGCCATACAAACTCGATGTCCGGCGGCCGGCCATTTCGAATTATCCAATGCAGCACACCGTCCGGGCCTTCATAGGCCGCAGGTTCGTGCCAGCGACGCAGGGGTACAGACTGCTGAGGCTTGTTCCAACCGCTGAGACCGGTTTTGTCCTTGGTAATTGGCGTCCCGCGCATATGCGCAGCCATGAGCCTGCCGTCTGAAAGAGGGATGAAGTGATGATTGGTCCCGTAGCTCCCTAGTGTGTAGCCTTGGTTTTTCTTAAGGTCTTCGACCTTTTTCGGACTCATTTCCTTCCAGTCCAGACCTGCCGGATCATCACAGTAGAATAATCTGCTTTCATTGCGGGATTTGCTTGACAAAAAGGGCTGACGATCGGTCGTCATAGCATCAAAATCAGGCCAGACGATGGCGGTGACAAACATGTATATTCTGTTGCCGACAGTGTGCAGTGCACGAGGGACATTGTTTATGCGATACGGCACCTTGTCGGGCAACTTGAATTTCTTTCGCATGTATGCGAGGAATTGATTGTCATTGGCTTTTGAACGAATCACAGGATCCGTCCAGTTGGAGAGATCATGCATCGGCGCAGAAACAACCCTGTCAACATAAACCCTGGAATGCTCGCCTCTTTTGGTTGCATGCCAGGCGACATACAGACGTCCGTTGCAGTAACTTACAATTGAATTATGGATGTATGTAAAGTCCTTCCACCCGGACGGTTTCCAGACGGTGTAGCGTTTTGAAACGATCTTAGGGAGGTCAAGAATATTTTCAGGCAAAACGAGTTTGATTTCACGATCGGTGTTTGACGAATGTTTTGCTTTGCCCTTGCCTTCGGCCGCACGGACGTTGCCGGTTCCCCCCAAAAACAAAAAAGTGAGCGTGCACACGAAAACACAGCCCATTTTACCTATTCTCTGACCTAAAGTAACCTTCGTGTCTCGGGTGTTATTCATATCTTTTTCTTCTGCCTGAAAAGGGTTGAGTGTAACCGAGTATATTCTACTGCCTTCTCCATAGAGAGTTCAATTCACATAATGCATGTACTATATCTAAGATTGTCAAATCGTCAATGAAATACCTGAGACAAAATTCTACCACCCCTTCCCCGGCTTCATTCAGGGCATTATTTAAAAATCAATACGCAAGGTATACTTCAGATTCAGATATCTAAACAAGGTCTTCGTCTCCTGGCTGTAGATTCTGTTGGCTATTGGATGCAGAATCCGTAGACGATGGAATTCTTTCCATGCAGACGCAACTGGATGTAACGGCCGGCAAGCCTGTCCAGGGTGGATTGATCTTTCCAGCGTGGAGCGTGTTCCTGTGAATCGCCAGTCACAGGAATGCTGTCGGCTGGCCCATATCCCTTAACTGATCCTCCATATCCTGTGTTTCTGACTTCCACATGAAGCGGATGCTCTAAATCGGCATCGACAATTAGTTGACCACCGGGACAGCGGAAAGGCATGCTTTCGAACCAGCCTTCGCCCTCGAATTGCTGGCCGACCATGCGACCGGGCGTGAATGTGGCCAGGCCGATTCCCTGTTGAAGCCTGCCTTTCTCCAGACTCGCGAATCCGCTGCGGTCATGTCGCGTTCTGGTTCCCGTAAAGTAAACATACATACGCCCGTTGAACTCGAATGGCCCGCTCGTGGGCGCATACAAACCGCCGCAGTCCCATGCGCCGGGATCGCCGGCGCGGAGCACCAAGGGGCGCGTGGGCAGACGCCGCCATGCCACGCCCAGGCTTGCCGTGGCAAGCTCAATACTCGTCGTTTGCGTGGACAGGTCGAACTTGCCGAGCAGACTCCAGTCATGCCCGCAGTGATGAAACGCACACTGATCGTAGAACTGTTCCCCGGGGCGGTCTGTATGTGCCGCGTCAAACATGACTTCCGGAGCGGACCATTGTTCGAAGTCATCGCTTGTGGAAATCATCCGGGCGCGGAGGTTGTCGAGTCGCGTTTTGAGAAGCGCCACAAATCGTTGCCGCCGCTCGTCGTGCCAGCAGGCCAATGCATCCTGGCTCGGCAACACCGGAAACGGTCCAAGCGGGTTCCAGTCAATTCCATTCGATGATACATACGAGCGTGCGCCGTCGCTGCCCTTTCCGTCGTTATCATAAATCAGCAGCTTATAGCGGCGATCCGGGTTCGGATCGTGCGGATCCAGCATTACCGTTCCGGAACCGCCAATAAAGCCGGCATCGACGTGGGTTATGTTGTTGTCCGGGTAGTATTCCGAATGAATCCGGTTGAGGGCCGGCCGTTCCCAGGTGAGTCCATCTCTTGAAGTCGCGTAGCAGAGATACCAGTGCTGGTCACGCACATCCCAGTTGTCCACTGTTTTGTTCTGCGCATCGACACCCAAAACCGTAACCGGCGGACCAATGCACTCGTACCACATTTTCAGCAGTCCGGCTTCCCGGTCATAGATAACAGTCGGGTGCGCCACGCTGTTGCCTTCCCATGGTCGTTCAGGTTTGAATATAGGATTCGCAGGGTGTTTCACAAAGGGATCAGTCCGGTCAAAGCAGTGCTGTCGCTGCGTAATCTCTCCCGGCACGAAAATCTTCTGCAGTCTATTCATCATTAAGTCATCTCCCGGATATGCCTGTCCACGATGCTATCAAATAACAGACCGGCGATTGTGCCTGCACGTTTCGATGCGTAAGTCAGGCGCATAGCTTTTATCCCTAAAACAACTGAAGGAGTCAGCGTTGGAAAGGAACATACGATGTTCCTCCCCAAGCGATCATCTCTGCCGTCATCAATCATTGAATGCATCTACCCCGAACTCCATAGGTTTGCTTCCGGTCTCGCCGGCGCCGATGTCCGGCGCCTTTCCGTGAAAGCCGTCATTGATGTTGGGGATCCGCTTGCCTGCATCGTGGCCGGGGCTGCCGGGCTTGAGCTGGTAGAGGCCCTTTGAGCCGGCTTGCGCCCCGTGACCTTTCAGGTACACGGGTACGGCCCGGATGCCGTTTGCCTCCGCGCCCTTGTACGCTTCCTTGATGGTGCCGTTGTAGAGGTCGTAATTGAATGTGTTGGTTCGGGAGTCTGTTCCGGGGAAGATGCTGTAGCGGTCATCGACGAGTGGATGCTCGCGAGTGTGACAGACATGCCAGATATTGTTCAGTGAGACCAGCTGCGTGATCATCATCGTCTTTCCCACCCGGTTCAGCCCTTTCTGAGCGCCTAACGTAAGCTTTCTCCCCGGCGGCGGTGCCGGCTGAAGCATGGTGTTATGCAGCCAGTATTGTCGACCAGAGCCGACCTTAAGCGATTCGCCGACCTTGGCGAATAAGCCGCGATTATGCGTCGGCGGCAGCCCCCTGGGTTTGAAGTGACCGGGGAGAACCAGCGCATCTGTGTCTCCGTCGGGATAATCGGCCAGCTGGCTTCGCGCGAACACATTGCGGAAGATATACAGGGGGCCGACTGTGCAGGAGGCCGTTGCGATCCCGACCATGGTCTTGTCAATGTAGTTGCCCCACACCCGCACGTTGCAGCCGCCTCCCTCGATCTGGAGTCCGTCGTCCCAGCAACTGGTGACAAGGTTTCCGTATATATCGCTGTCGGGACCGGGAAATCCTTTTGTCGTACGATCCGATCCCCAACCGATACCATCGGTGAAGCGGTGGTCATCGTCAGAGTAGAATTCGTTATAGCGGATCACGTGGTTACCGCTGTTGTTCATCCATGAGATGGCCTGCGGTCCAAACGGGTGATAGGGCTGTTTTTTGAAGAACCCCTTTTCGGTCCAGTTGTTCG
>CAZGEP010000118.1:0-15942 GCA_964524955.1 uncultured Planctomycetota bacterium
GGCCAATTTGATAATCCACATACGATTTTGTGTCATAGTATTTGCTATAGCATGCCGGAAGATCTTCGGGATCCGCTGTTTCAGCATGGTAATTGGAAATATCGTACCACGTGTCCGCATCAAACCCACCGTCAGCTTTTCCATTGCCGTTGTAGGAGCCGCCGTCAAGATGCCATTTCCCAGGGTGCTTCGTGCGATACCCCCTGGCCGAAAAGAGCTCCGGCAACAGCGGCACCCCCCGCCGCATGGTGACATTGTTGCACCAGGCGCCGTTACGATTCGGATGCAGGCCCGAGTACCACGATCCCCTGGCCGGCGTACACAGCGGGCAGCTCGCAAAGGTATTTTCAAAGACAACACCGCTCTCTGCCATGCGGTCCAACGCCGGTGTATCGACACCGGGCCGATCCACGTAGCAGGACAGCATTTCACGGCCCTGTGTATCTGTGGTAATAAAAATAATGTTCAGTTGTTTCATATATTGACTCCATGTTGAGATGCAAAGTTTATCTTCACTACCATTCGCCTTCACGATTGAAACGGGCCTTTGCCTTTTGTCCAAATGCGGCGCAGGCCTTATCAATATGCGTCAACACCTCATCAATGGGCTTACCGCTGCAGGAGCGGGCAGCGGCGATCATCGTATTGCATTCATTGCTGTCCATAAACTGTGCCGCTTCGAGCAGTCCTTCTTCGTCTTCTTCGGGCACCGCCAGGAAGCCGTGCTTATCCGCATGGATCAGTTGCCCGGGCTTGATTTCTCTGCCAAAAACCGTGACCGGACAATCCCGCCCCACCATGGGACCCATTTGGGGAATAAAGTCACGGGTTTCCTCCAGGTTAATGCCGTCCGTTGCAATATCGTGTGTGGTAATCTGTTCCCACCCGTTATATATCGTGGGTGTATTCCATCGCTTGAGTTCCAGCATATTCGTATGACCGATCGTTACCATATTCATTCCTTTCACGGGGTTTTGCTTACCAGCCACGCCTTATCAAATTGTGCCAATCGCAAATACCTGTCATCACACATTCTTTCCACAATATCACACTCATACAGACAGAGCATGGTTCCGTCATCCAGCATGGCCAGGTCACTGTATCCGGCGGGCTCTGCTTCCAGAATCCTGGCCATGCTCCAGCGCTGCCCGTTGTCAGAACTCAACCGGATGGTCAAGCGTTTCCGGTCATGCGCCGGATTTCCGCCGGGCGATACCAGATCATTTTCAAGATTGGACGGATTGGAAAAAATGATTTCATTCGGTTCCCACCCGGGATGGAGCGATCCCATGCAGACCGGTTCGAGCAGTTCCGAATCAAAGCGCGGTCGAGTCCAATTCGACACCGTTATTCCGGAAACCCGGTACGTATGATACCCGCTGGTCCGCGCTTCAAAAAGATCTTTTTTCTTCAACATACTCATTACGTCCTTACTCGGGGAAAGAATAGTTTGACCCCTGTATTACTCAGCGAGCAGGAATTCTTTTTTATTACCGATCCGGGTAGTTTACGGTTAGGCGGTTCCCGGTTTCTGCAGCTTCGTGCAGTGCAAGCATAGCCCGGGTCATGGCCATCTCGTCCTCAAACGTCGTGGGCATGGGTGTCTGATCCAGCAGGAAGTTCGACAGGTGTTCGATGTAAAGACTGGAATGCAGATCATCCGGAATGGGCAGTTCCGTGGACTCGCTCTGGCCAGGAAGAAAGAGTGCATTTTTCGTTAATCCGTCTACGCTCTCTGCCATCCCCGTTATTCCGAAGATCCGGATCTGGTCATTGCCCCATGTTCCGAAATTCTGCGGATTGAGATAGTTCAGGTTAATGGATCCGACAGCACCATTCTCAAGTTCAAGGGCAAAGACTGCGGCCATCTGAATGCCGGCTTTTTCCGGATTTCCCAGACCCGTGGACCGACCTTCAACACATTTAATCCGCAGACCGGACACACCGTGAATTAAACGAACGGCATGAATCCCGACCTGCCGGACCAGGCCCCCGTCCACCCCGATATCCTGGGGTCGGCGGTCATGCCAGGGGTAAGATTTGTGTGCCTGAACATGAACAATGGTTCCCAGTGCACCACTGTCCACCTGCCTGCGAATCGCCTGAATCGACGGATGGAGTTCGGATGCTGCCATTTCACGAAAGACCTGGCTGTGTTCATCCGCGGCTTTCAGAATACGCTCAAACGTGTCCGTGTCAAAGGCGCAGGGCTTTTCCGCCAGCACATGCTTACCGGCTGTCAGGCACCGGATGGCATCATCCGCCTGATCCTCCCTGCGGGCAGAACAGAGAGAGATCAGATCAATCTCCGGATCCGCGGCCATGGTATCCAGACCCGGATAGACTCGAACAGTATCAGAAAATTCCCGTTCCCCATCCCCGGGTCCGGTTGCTGCAGCAATCACCCGCGCCCGAACATGTTCCGGCAAATCCACCTTTAGCTGATGCCCGTTAAACCCGTACAGCCCGATTTTGATTGAATCCCTGCCCATAATATCTCCACAACAAGAGTAATTCGTTTTTCAATTAACAACGAAACTGTTCCTGCCAAAACTCCCAAGGCGTATAGAGTATGACAGATACAACTGAAAAAGATTTATGCCACAACGAAACACACGAAACAGACGAAAGAAAAACAACTGCGGGTTAAGTGTGCACAGTTTTTTCTTTTCTTTCGCTTAACTTAGTACCGTTCGCTGACCCT
Organism: uncultured Planctomycetota bacterium; assembly: GCA_964524955.1. Lineage (GTDB taxonomy): Bacteria > Planctomycetota > CAZGEP01 > CAZGEP01 > CAZGEP01 > CAZGEP01. The sequence continues at coordinate 2,705 of CAZGEP010000118.1, forward strand.
GACCTTTCATGCAGCTATCTCTTTTAAGATCAGTTCTCTGTGCCCTCTCTCCGCATGTCATCACTACAGCATCAAAACCGATATCGCATCATACGAATGGTTAGGCTTAATACAATCAAATGTTCATTTTTTTTTGAAACAGACAACTCAATCCGTATAATATTTTTAATGATACGAAAAAGGAAATCAACAAAAAACAACCTCACCTTTACTCAAAAGCTTTGTCTAAAATCCAAGAAAACACTGGTTATTATTGCTGTCCTATCTTTTGCTTGCGTTGGAATTGAACATCTTCGTTTCATTCTTCCTGTATTGGGTATAGCCTTTATTTTGGTCTGGTTGTTATTTGAATTTTGCCAATTCTGCCTTGGAACTTTTGTTTTCTGGTTCTGGACAGATGGATTTGTAATACGCAAGAGTGACTCCCCCCGCCAATTTTACTGCTGCATTCTTTTTGACATGTTGATCATTACCAGAATCCTTATACAGTTCTGGCCAGTCATTAAACGGATGCTCTGAGCATTCGGGCAAAGGACGTTCTTCCGTGCTTTTCGGTAGGCGGATCAAAGACGCGCCTGCGTCAACCATGGACTATAATCTTTTCAGTTTTTCTTAAGTTCCTTCGTGTTAATATCATTGAGCAGTTTTAATCCTTCGTTTAGGGGGTATTACGGGGCAGGTCCGCAACGATTTTTCACTTCTTTTTTGTCTTCCTGAAAAGATGCCGTTCATGCTCATTGTTTCGTATAATAGCCAGAAGAAGATAATCATCCCGCTTTAAACAAGAAATGGTGAGACTCAGGCAATCCTCGGAGTTCAGTCCATGTTTCTCGAAAAAAAAGGCTTCACGAATAGTCTTCCTTTCTAAGAATTCGAACTCACCCGATTCTGTATTGAGAAGCACGAACTGCCAGCCTGGCAGGACATCGAATATTACCATACGCGGCGGGTTGTTGATTAGAGATTGAAGTGGCGTAATCATGTCTGCTGTAATGTCTCGGTAATAATTCCATTTAGGAGCCCTGTAGTGGTCTCCCATAATGTAGAGGATCCTTGAATACGCGTCTTTGGAAACATTCTTGTCTTTGCGATCAAGCCAACTCACAAGAAGGTCCATGAATTTTGGGTTATGTTGGTAGTCCAGTATCCGCCTAATAATTGCCTTTTTGTCTTTTTTTGTCGCGCTTTGGATGGCCCTTTGCATTATTTTCGAAAGATTAGGAGCTTTCATCCTGATAAGTGTGTCGGATATGACCATACCCGTGTATGAGTTAAGCTGATTATTCTGTTTTTTAAGATCTTCCAGAAGCACCTCAACTCCGGAGAAGTCTCTGCTCCTGGAAAGAGCAAGAGCTGCACTGCAGCGACAGTTCTGGTTCTTGCAGAAAAGGCATCTTTTGATGAACGGAATCGCTCCAGGATCCGGAAATTTAGCCAGAAGCCTTAGAAGGGATATATGAACTCCTGCTTTTTTCGGTTCACACGGCTTGGCTTGTTTCAGCATGACTGTTAGCTGCGGGGCGATCGTATCATCGGCGATCTGTTGAACGATGCCGCATAAAACACTTCGTCTGGTAACGTTCTGTTCAGCTGCCATAACCTTCAATATGCGCGGTGCTGCCTTGTTGCAGCCTTTAATTTCGGAGATAGCATGGGTAACAGGATAGTTTTTTCCCAATTGCGCATCGTATGAGAACATCCAATGCTCTCGGATCTTTCGACAATTCCAGCATTTTTATAATTGGTCCTGTATACATGTAATCCAGACTTTCATCAAGCGCCTTCTGAAGCCCTGAAATAAGAATATGAACACCCCGTTCGTCTTTTTAAATTTCCAGAGTGAATATATCATCCCCACGTCAATCTCGGCTTTGGCTCTCTTAAGCGTTCTTTGCAGTGCCTCTTCTAGCAATTGTTCGTACGTGTATGACATCCTTTCTTTCCAAAACTTTTTCCAGGCAACCACCCTGTCTTTGTTCAGGAACATATCCTCTCTTTCGCAATCACGAAGAAGTATCAGCTGGCACAGCTTTTTGTGAGCACCATTGACCGTTCGTTCTGAAGTGTCGGGAAGAAGTCTCAGAAGAATATCGACATCCGAGAGTTTCACTGGAACTCGCTGGACAGCATGCTCTCGAACTTTCTCGTTAGGATGCGAGAGTAGAGCCCGAACCAGGCCGTGATTAAGCTTATCCTTGCATATATACATAATGCTGATCAGCTCGTACAGCATCTTTATATTATCGTTATTGATGATCTCCGTGAATGCCATTGATGTCTTCTTCGGATCGACATCCACCATTGCCCTCAAAAAATCGCTACGCCGAAATATCGTTGTTTCTTCGAAGGCAATCCTTTTGAATTCTTCGAAGGCTGGCCCGTAAGCAATTTTCCGAAGTACGGCAAATGCATTCTTTCGTTTTTCAATAGCCTCACTGATTTCAGTGGCACGCTGTGGAGGATGCTTCCAACCTTTTCCGCGAACACGTTTCCATTCTTCGAGATACCGACGTTCGATGGGAAGGGCTTTGCTAAAACGCTTCAGGAGAATCGGTCCAATTTGTTTTTTCGGCCAGTACGGAACAACGTTTCGCCAGAAACGTCCTTTATTTATAAGCGTTCGCCCCCTTTTGCTGTCGTTCTTATGCATATCAAAAATTGGCAGAACTACAGGCCCGGCCTTTATCAAGTATTTAACCGCTTCACCTTTTGTCTTATCTTCGCTTAACTCATAAAGATGTTTGAGGATGTCTGGTTCGTTGCAAGTTTTCACTTCATTGTCTGCCCCTGTCAACAACCCTTGCGAGGTCAGTAATACAACACAAGCTGCAAATAAAACTCTGTCCACTTTCATACCTTCTCCTTCCTCACATCAATTACTAAAAAGGGGATCCTTTTTCAGTTATTTTCAATATACCAAATTATACGGAAACAATACGATTTATTAATTCTAATTATTTTTTCATTAATGCGAAATATATATAAAGCGTTATAAAAGGATCGATCTTATTCTCTTCATGCCCAATTTATCCTTCGTGGTGCAACTATTTCCGGCAATTTCATTTTGTAATCTTCGTATCTTTCGCTGACCCTGATTGTTCACGCAGTTATCTCTTTTAAAATCAGTTCTCTGTGATCTCTGTACCTTTATGGTTCAATTTCGTTTTCAGTTTTCTGTTCCCTTGCATTCGTAATACTTCAGTCGTCTGTTATTCGTTATTTGCTATCGATTATTTGTATAAGCTGTTTCCGTTAACCAGCTCCCAACAACTATTCACAATGAACTGTTAACTGGTTCTCAGCCGCAGACTGTCAACCACTTTTCAAGCCATCGACCACAGACTATCAACTGTATTTCATCTCATCCGATTCGATCATGCCGTCGTGCAGGTGAATCAGTCTGCGGGCATGGTCCATGATCATCTGATCATGCGTGGAGAAAACAAACGTAGTTCCCCGTTCTTTATTCAAATCCCGCATCAGATCCAGAAGCGAAGTACCGGTCTTGGAATCCAGATTGGCGGTGGGCTCGTCTGCCAGGATGATGTCCGGTCGGCTGACAATGGCCCGGGCCACGGCCACGCGCTGCTGCTGGCCGCCGGAGAGTTCGGGCGGTCTTCGGTTTTCCATGCCTTCGAGTCCCACGTCGCTGAGAATCGTGCGTACACGCTCGGTCCGTTCTGCCGCGTCCACGCCCTGCAGCAGCATGATGTATTCGATATTTTCTTTGACGGTCAGCACCGGAATCAGGTTATAGGACTGAAAGATAAATCCGATATGGTCTCTGCGGAAGTCAGAGAGCTCGCTTCCCTTCATGCTCATGACGCACTGATTCTTGAGAAAGGCCTTTCCGTATGTGGGCCGGTCGAGTCCGCTGATAATGTTGAGCAGCGTGGTCTTGCCCGACCCCGAAGGGCCGGCAACGGCTGTAAATTCTCCAGGCCTGATCTCCAGATCAACGCCGCGCAGGGCATTGACTTCGACTTTTGATGTGCGGTATACTTTGGTCAGGGATTCGGTTCGTATGATCGGTTCAGCCATGTTACAGGGATCTCCTCAATGCCTTGGACGGAGTGATTCGGGCCGCGTGTATCGCGGGATAGATGCCGACAATCACGGTAAAGAAGAAGAGCAGTACCGGATAGAAAGTAAATTGCCCGGGCCGCATGACCGGATAGATATATTCACTGATGGTCACACCAACGAATTCCAGACCGGTATAATCCAGCCCAACAATACCCAGAATATAATTGGCCAGGGTTCCGATGGCAATGCCGATCACAATGCTGATAACGGCCAGCGATGCGGCCTCGAAGAGAATCATCAGGGCCATGCGGAGCGGTCGCGTACCAATGGTGCGCAGCACCCCGAATTCAAAGAGCCGTTCATACATGGCCATGAACAGGGTGTTGACAATGACTACGGCAACGATGCCAAAGAGAATGGTGGTCAAAATCCAGATCCCGAAGTCTGTCATATCCAGTACAGAGCTCAGCTCAGGGATAAGCTTTTTCCAGCTCAGGGCCTGGTTCTCTTCATCCGAGAACGCAGCCCACAGCGGATTACGGATATCCCCTGCGGTCTTCAGGTCTCTGCAGAAAAAGGCAATTTCATGAACATTGGATCCGATATTGAGCATGGACTGGGCCTTTTGTACATGAACAAACGCTGTACCCAGATCCATCTGGCGGATACCAAAGCGAAAGATACCGCCCACGCGAAACATTTCCTGAGACATTTCTCCGGTCTCTGCCTGAGCCAGGGTAATCACAACCCGGTCATCCAGTTCGACCTCAAGAATCTCCGCGAGTTTCCATCCGATCATGATCCGGTTCTCCGGTCCGTCGGGCACATATTCCCCTTTAATCAGGGCCTCGTCGAGTTTTGAGATCTCTTTTTCTGTTTCCGGCTGGATTCCAAAGAGCAGTACGGAGTTGACATTGGCCGGGCTGGTGATCATGGAAAAGGAGAGGGTTCGTTCAGTCACGGCCCGGACATCTGCCTGCTGGCGAAGTTCACTGACAATCCGCTCACGATCGGATATGGTCTTCTCGACTTCATGGGTCTTTCGGAATCCTGTTCGGTGTATCTGGCCGTGGCCGGTAAATGTCTCAGTGGCGGCCCGAATCATATTATCACTCATGCCCAGCATAAAGGCATCGGCCACCATCAGCCCGGCCAGCCCCATGCCAATGGCCAGACCGGCCAGAAAGGTCCGCCGCTTGTTGCGGAATAGATTTCGCCATCCCATTTTAACAAAAACAAACATAAGCAACCGCTATCTGTTAATTGGTTTTCGAATAACGAATAACCGGTAACATTTAACTCTTTCTGATTCAAATTCTTCAGGATTTGAATCAGAAAGTCCGCATGGCCTTGACCGGGTCAATTCGTGACGCCCGGATCGCAGGCAGAATACTTACCAGAAACGCGACCACTACGATCAGGATCGCAGGCACAACAAATGCTCTCACGGAAAGCACCGCATGAACGCTTTCAAACGTAATCCCGCCGATCGAAACCGGCTCCGGATACGTAATCCCGTATCGAGCAAGCAGCGAGTTGCTGACAAAGCTGATACCGGCACCGGCCGCTGCGGCAAAGAGCGAGAGAAAGAACATCTCCAGCACGATCATCAGACAGATATACACGGGCCGGGTTCCGATGGCAGCTATCACACCGAACTCACGCGTGCGTTCGAGTATTTCCATAAGCACGGTATTGAGCACTCCGATCGAGACAATGATCATAATAATCACCAGGCTGACAAAGTTCCCTTTCTTGTCCGCCTGCATGGCCAGATAAAACTGGCGCTCCACTTCCTGCCAGGGCTCCGAGACTGCACCACGGTGTCCGGCCCGGTGAAGAGCATCCTGAATGGCTGACGCTGTTTCTCTGGCCAGTGCGTGATGCGATGTAATTACCGCGGTTTCATGGATCCGTTCCCCCAAACAGAGAAATTCCTGGGCCGTCTTGAGCGGCAGGTAGCAGTTGTTCTTTTCAAAGGAGTCGTTCTCGCTGTGGATAATTCCACAGATGGTAAAGACGTCATTGGCAATAGAACCGTCCGCAGCCTGAGTGATCAGTATGAGCGAGCTGCCGATCTCTGCATTGAGAATCTCAGCCACGTTTCCTCCGATCACGGCATTTTTCGTATCCGGGGCCTTGAGAAATTCACCCTTTGTGACCTTGCGGGTGATACGGGTTGTATTCCTTTCCTTTTCAGGATCAATGCCGATAATACTCAGACCGGTTGTCTTTTTATCAATAAACGCCAGTGCGGAACTGCGCACACGCGGTGCCAGAGAAATAACACCGGGCACATCCCGGATAACCGTTTCAAACTCCGCACTGTCCGGAAGGGTCTTGTAAATGGAAGGCCGGTCCAGGTAGCCCCTGACATGAACCTGGATATGGCCGGTGTGGTCCCGGGTAAACCGGTCAATAATACCGCTGTATCCACCGTCCACCAGGGCAAAGGAGGCGGACAGCAGCACAAACCCCATGGTCATGGTCAGGCCGGTGAAAAAAGATCTTCGTTTCTGCTTGAAGAGGTTTCTGAAAGCAATTTTGGGTATCAGCATCAGCGTCGTTTCTTTTTCAGATTCCGCAGCGTAAACACATCGTCATCCAGTTCAATATCAAACCTGGCCCGGGTATAGGTAACCACGGTCTTGTGGTCTTTCTTGTTCAGTGGGACCAGCTCCAGCACTGAAGGAATCACCTTGCCCCCAAGCTCTTTAATTTTTTTGAAATGCATCACCCGCATCTTCTTTCCCTTTTCATCATAAAAGGCCTGCTCCACGGGCAGGTAATCCGTTTTGCGCACCGTGGTGATGATCTTTCCCCACACCGTGGGTGTCTGCTCTCTGGGCAGCATTTCCACGCAATAGACATCTGTTTTTCCGGGCTCCGGATCAACCAGCCGGTGCGTATAATCCCGCAGAAAAGAGCTTTCCTTGACAATATCATCATTGGTAAAGTCCGACCCCATCCAGCTGCCCATCATCATGCTGGGCGGCACCTTCATAACCTTGTTGACCTTGGGAAAAAAATTCCACATTTCGTTTCCCTTGCGCAGAGTGGAAATACCTTTGTCTTTCTTGGGTGATACGATGGTAATAAAACTCTTTTCCAGCCCCTGGGCCCAGGCCTTGAGCTCCAGGACCCGTTTCCAGTGCCGGGTTCGGATCTCCATGGTCATTTCGCAGTAGCTGGTCCTGCTTCGATACAAGCGGTCCAGTTTATCAATAATCTTCTTTATGTCCGGGGCTTTCTCATCCGCAATGGCTCCCGTGAAAAGAAATACCCCGCACAAAATCGTCAGGAAAACGTGTTTCATCGAACGAGTGTCCTTTACTGAAAAATCACTGTTTCACTTTTTCTTATTATACGAATATTCTTTTAAATACAACCGAACTCCCAAATTCACCACCGGTAAATGATATTCGTTCGCAAAAAAACACCCCATGCAGGATAAAACCCGGATTATATGTACCAAACAGAAGATATCCAACAAATCTTCTTCTTTCCACACCTATTTCCCTGTAAAAAAACTTTTTTTAGACACGTTAACCTTCTGTCCGGTATATATTTTCCTAATATTCAATTCCATTTTTCGGAGGTTTTTATGTTCTGCCAACCATCCACCTGGCTTTTACGCAAACCTGCTCTGCTTATTTTTATTCCACTGCTCATGCTGTATTCAAGTCCTGCCATGTCGGAGGATACTGACAAGAAAACGGACGGGCCGCCCCAGATCCATCAGCTGGCCAAGCCCCGAACTCTGACGCCGGGAGCTCCGCGCTACAGCGATGTGGGGATGCGGCTCTTTTCCATGCGTAATCCCAAGTATACCGAACGGATGATCCAGGCGGGTAAAAACTTTCACATTACCCGCGGAGAATGGTCGTACATTGAAAACAAGGAATTCATCGAACGGGTGCACAAGATCGGCTGGTCATTTCAGGGAACCACGTGCGCAGTCACGAGAATAGCGGAACACGCAATGCGGAATAAAAAAGGCGGTCCCATGCTGGATCATTTTCAAAGAAAAGGCCGGTACTGGGCGGACATGAAAAACCCGGAATACAGAAAATGGTATATTGAAAAACTGCTCAAGTGGGTAGAGCTGGGTGTGGACTCGATTCAGCGCGATGAACCCACCACCTGCAAACGGACACCCGGAGATATTTCCGCAGCCTTTCACCGGGACATGCATGCGGAATTTGCCAAAAAGTCCTCGCGGAAAATTCCCTTTTCCTGTAACCTGCAGATATCGGGCGGAAGAATCAATTCCAATTACCTCAAGTGTTTTCAGCACTTTGATTTCGGCATGGCTGAATTCTACAAAAAATACATGGATCCGCATTTCTTTCCTCGAACAGAACGCACGGCCCGGTCTCTGAAGAAATCCCTGGCCTTTACCGGCGGTGATCACCGAATGAACATGTCTGATCTCCGTCTGGCCATTGCCTCCTGCTATTCCAACGGCCTGACATTCCTGGTACCCTGGGACCAGTTTACCGGGATCAACATCCCCAGGCTCTTTGCCAAGCCCGAAGAACTCGCAGACCTGTACGGTTTTATCCGGGCATGTCCCTCTTATCTGGAAAAATACGAAGCTGCAGTCCAGGTACTCAGCCCCACAGAGCAGCAGCGCAGAACCGTTGCCAACAGCCTTCTGGCCGGCAGGGGCTTTACTGTGATCATGGTCAGTAAATCCAGTGATGGCGGATTCGGTCTGGGCGGCAACGGAACCAACGGCTGCGGCGGCATTCCGCGGCTGTACATGACGCGTCACAACTTCTCCTACAACATCCTTAGCGGCGCGGCAGGCACGACTAAATCCGATGCAGTTGAAATAACAACCTTTGTTCACAACGGCAAGGATGGGACCGCCATATATACAAACGGTCAAAAGGCCGGAGAAAAGTCAGATCCACAGCTCAAACCCGTCAAATCCTTTGGCGGTGGCTGCCTGTCCATCCCCATCCAGGGCGGCAACAAAAACCATGCCGGCATCCTGGGCGAATTCATGGCCTTTGACCGCCCCCTTACCGATGATGAACACAACCAGGTCACCACCTATCTGAAAGAAAAGTACCTGGATACCAAGAAAGAGGCAACTATGCCGGACAACCCGGAGATCAAGAAATCACTCAAACTCTGGTTCAAGGCCGATTCGCTGACTGGGAAGGTCAAAGATGGACAGCCCGTTAAAGACTGGCATGCGGAAACCGATCATCTGGCCCTGGCCGATCGGGTCCGGCTGCCGGACAAGACCCAGTCCAACCCGCCGACCTTCAGAGAAAAGGCACTGAACGGACTGCCAGCCGTGGAGTTCGACGGCAAGGACGACTTTATGCTGGTGGAAGGCCGTCCAGCGGAAATCTGGAACGGCCCGGTGGGCATTACCGGCAGCCTGGCCGCGTACGCACGGGCCATCCCAAAGGATGAAAACGCGCCTGTGGTCATTCACCTGGTAGAATGGTCCAGGCCCGCACCCTCAGACGTCTTACTTAAAACCCCCTGGTTTTTCAACAACAGGAAACTTGCGGTCTCCCTGCTCACTCCTGTCGCGTATGACAAGACCGTACACGACGCTGCAGAGAAAAAAGCCGAACAGATGATCAAACCCGGTGAACGCTCCGGCCCCCAGCAGGCCCAGGCGTACGCGCCGCTTGTCAAGGCCGTGGAACTGACAACCCGGATTGAGGGGAATATCACGCGGGTAACCGTTCCCGCGCTCAATCCATGGGGAATTCTGGTGATTACGCCTGCGAAGTAATTCTTCAGATAGAACTATCAGGATCAACGGGAACGGAAAAAACGTTTTACCATGTTCGCCGCATCTATCTATATAATCATTCATTTGAGGATTCTGTCATGGTCCAGAGATTAAACCCCTGCTGTCTGATTCTATTTCTTTTCTTCTTTACATCGGTCTTTTCCCGGGCTGCGGACCCGGAACCAGTAAAAACCTGCTTCTCCATCCTGAAAACCACCCACCGCCTGATCCGTGAAAAGAAGTGGGATTCTGCACTGGCAGAATTTAAGAAAACCGAATGTATACAAAACCTACCTCCTCACCTGACCGAAGAATTACGCGAATTAAATGCCAGAGTCAATCGCTTGAAAGATGGCAAAACAATGTCAGATCCGACTGCATCCCAAATACCGAAACCGAAATGTCCCAAACCGGGTTCTCTATTTTATGTCTCCCCCGGCGGATCTGATAAGAACACGGGAACCCGGGACAAGCCATTTGCCACACTGGCCCGTGCCCGTAATGCTGTGCGCGAACGTAAAAAAAACAAGGGGCTTCCAGCCGGCGGAATGGCTGTAATTCTTCAGCCCGGCACTTACCCGGTTTCGGAAACACTGAACCTGACAAAAGAGGATTCCGGAACCGCTGAATCTCCGGTTGTCTACCGTGCGGAGAAGCCGCGTACTGCTGTTCTGAACGGCGGCATTCGCCTGTCCGAACTAAAACCGGTTTCAGACAAGCATGTCCTGACCCGGCTTCCGGAAGCATCCCGTGAAAAGGTGCGGATGGTAGATTTTAATGCCAGAGGAATTACTGAATTTCCGGAGTTCAACGCACACGGTTTCCAGCTGCCCGTAGTTCCCCATATTCAGCTTTTCTTTAACAGCAAACCCATGCCTCTCTCCCGCTGGCCCAACAAGGGATTTGTCAAAACCGGAAAGGTGCTCAAGGGCGCGTCCCCCCATCGGGCATCCAGCAAAACAAAGTGGGGAAAGGCAGTATTTCAATACACAAACAACCGTCCCGCGCGCTGGAAAAAGACCCATGACAAGCGTATGCACGGATACTGGCAGCACCTCTGGGCTGAAGCCACGCTGGGCATCGCATCCATTGACACTAAATCAAAACAGATTACCGCAGCCCATGAGTCACCGTACGGGACCGGTGCCGGGCACCCCTATTATTACCTGAACATACTTGAAGAAATCGATATGCCCGGTGAATGGTATCTGGACCGGGTATCCGGAATCCTTTATATTTATCCCCCCTCGAATCCGGCCAGCGCCATCATTGAGCTTTCGATCTCCGAGCAGCCGTTCATAAGGATGGACAACACTTCGCATGTCATTTTCGAGAACCTGGTTCTTGAACTGGGATGTCTGCATGGTATTGAAATCAACAAAGGAACAAACGTACTGGTTGCCGGCTGCAAAATCCGAAAGATGGGCGGCGATGCTGTCATTATACAGAATGGAAAAAACCATGGTGTTCTCAGCTGCCATATTCACACCATGGGACGGGGCGGAGTCCGGATCAACGCAGGAGACAGAAAAACGCTCAGCCCCTGTAACCACTATGTGGAAAACTGTCATATCCATCACTTCTCCGGAATTGACCACACCTACACCCCGGCCGTATGGGTTAAGGGAGTCGGCACACGTATTTCTCACAACCACATCCATCACAATTCCTGCCACGGTCTTCGCGTGGATGGAAACAACCATCTGGTTCAGTATAACGATATACACGATGTCGTGCTTGAATCCGACGACCAGGGCGGACTGGACACCTGGGGCGATCCCACGTTCCGGGGGACTGTGATCCGTTACAATTACTGGCACAAGATCGGCAGCGGCATCGGTCACTGCGGAAAAGCAGGCGTGCGGCTGGATGATGCAATATCCGGAACAGTAATCTACGGAAACATCTTTGAAAATTGTTCTCAGGGCAATTTCGGTGGCGTACAGATTCACGGCGGTAAGGACAACTGGGTGGATAACAATGTATTCATCCGCTGCAACATTGGCATCAGTTTCTCCCGCTGGGGACAGCGGAAATGGATTCAAACCATTACCAAGAAGTTCGGGGCAAAGGTCCAGGCCATGAACATCAAAGAGCCGCCATACAGTACAGCGTATCCGGACCTGTCCAACCTGCACAAAAACGCGGATGCAAACCGAATCTGGCGGAACATCTTTCTTCAATGCCGCCAGACGTATCGCAATGACGGAAAGACACAGAATATGATCAACAACCGGGTGTTTCAAAAGGATCCGGGGTTTACAGACCTGAAGCAAAAAAAGTACGGTCTTTCGCCCGAGTCTCAATTGCCGGAACAAACCGGATTCACGCCCATCCCTTTTGATCAGATCGGGCAGTATCAGGATGCGTATATCCGGCCGGGAGAATAAAAGGTCATCACATACCGAATTCCGGCTTGACAAAAACATTGCTTCGGAATATACTCTGAGTATCAGCTTGGCATCTTTCTCGGTATCACAATCAATATGGACACCAGTCATTGCACATCAAACCCAACACTCATATCAATGTCGAATATGAGACAGCGTATTATGCATTGCAAAATCAATTAAAAACCAGTAAGGAATGACGGATGGATGACAAAACATTCTCAGAACTGAACGAACAGACCTGGAACGAAGAATTTGCAGATAACGGCACAAAGGACTGGCAGGAGAAATGGTTTGTAGACGGCGAGCGATCAGAGATCCGTAACACGCCGGACGGTATGGTCTTTTCAGCCGGACCTGTTGCCATGGACAACGGGTCCCATGCCGTCTTATGGACCCAATCGGATTTTACCGGCGATATCCGGATTGAGTTTGATTTCACCCGACTGGATACCATCACCCGATACGTGAACATTCTCTACATCCAGGCTACCGGCAAGCAGGAGGGTCCGTATTCCGAAGACATCGCTGAATGGTCGGGGCTGCGCACCATGCCATACATGAAGTGCTACTTTGACAACATGGAACTGCTCCACGTCAGCTACGCGGCATTTGGCAACCAGGACGACAAGGATGAAGATTATGTACGCGCGCGGCGCTATCCAACCCGGCCGGACCGCGATTTTAATCAGACCGATCTTCCACCGGATTATTTCAATACCGGGCTTTTCAGGCCCAACATCACGTATCACTTTACGGCAATCAAGACCGACGAGCATCTCTTCTTTGAGGTAAAAAACGATGACGTACGCAAGCTCTTTTACTGGTCTCTGAGTGATGTTCAACCGCTGGCTCACGGGCGCGTAGGCATTCGGCACATGTGGACGCGGTGTTCACGATACGCCAATATTCGCATCGCAACACGATAATTTTCCGTATGTTTCTCATCCTGTCAATCCCGTTAATCCTTTCAAAAAAAGTCTTTTCACAGTTTAAAATAAAAGACAAATTAGGCCGCCTTCGGCGGCAATTTTTCTTTGATTTCTGATTGTCAACGA
>CAZGEP010000119.1:0-15902 GCA_964524955.1 uncultured Planctomycetota bacterium
AACTCAAGCCATCTTCAACTTATCCCACAAACTTTGGGACGTTATCAAAAAATTGTGGAAAGACACGATGGCAATGTATTTGCCGAAAGCATCCTGGGCAAAGGATCTGTATTCGGGTTCAACCTGCCGGTAAACAAAACGGACAAGGAATAATCATGCGATTTTTCTTACACGTTATTTTTATAAATATCTTGACATAACCCGATTGTTGGGTTTAATTAATGCACTATTCGTAGAAAGTGTGTATTTGTTTTTCCAGTAGTTTTTTTTGGAGAGGCTGGAAATCTATAAATGGGGTTTTTCCAGAGCGTTGTAAATCGATTTGAGAAGAAAAAGTTGGAAGGAAGGTTTGAAAAAGATCCTTCTCCCGAACTTGTTGTCGAACTTTCTGACGTATATGAGGGCAATGAAGGTGTAGAGACTGCCCTGAAATTCGTCAAAAAAGCAATCAAGCAGTTCCCCAAATCCAAGGAACTTGCAAACAAGTACAAGGAATTGGTGATTCGTGACCGGAATCGCCAGAAAGAAGAACTCCAGAAGAAAATCCTTCAAAACCCCAGTCCCATCATTTATTCCAGGCTTGCAACTATCCATTTTGAAGAAAATGAACTTGCCAAGGCCGAAGAACTCTGCACTCAAACCATCAAGGAATATCCGGATTACGGTGGTGTCTACCAGATCCTCGGAGACGTCCAGCTGGAAAAGGGAGCCAAGAAGGAAGCTCTGACCTGTTATGAAAAAGCCCTGGATATGAATAAAAACAATTTCCAGGCCCTGAAAAAACTCAGTCAGATTTATATGGAATCGGGTCAGGTAAACAAGGCGGTAGGCAACCTCAAGCACGCACTCCAATTCAATCCGGGCGACACGGTGATCGAGGAAATGCTCAAACGTGCGGAAGAGGGGATCGCGAATCCTACCATCCGAATCGATACCGTTGGCGAGGATGAAGACGTTATTGAAGAAAGCGTTGAAGCACAGGAAGCAGAAGACGATGAGGTTACGCCCGAACAGCTGAACATGATTCTGACGGTCAAGGATGAATCCGGAAAAGTCCGCATCGTTCCGGTAGCCAAAGAGGCCTTTCATATTGGACGGGCCGCCAACAACGATCTGATGCTGGACGACAAGAAACATATCGTTTCCAGGGACCATGCTCGTTTTGAGTTTAACAGCGGCATGTTCGCGATTCTCGATAATGAAAGCGGAAACGGCACATTTCTCAACGGGAAACGCATAAAGCGGGCAATTGTCAAGAACAATGATTTGCTGGAGATCGGCAATTTCAGCATTACCATCAACATCGGCGAAAGCATGGATCCCGAACGAACCATGATCGGTGGTACTCCAAATGATTTTGATAAGACCATGATTTCACCGCCATCTTCCGGAAGTATGGAGCCGGCTTCAGAAGAAAAGAGTTCGCTGCAGACCGCGCTGAGTGCGATCATAAAGATCCACGGCGTAAAAGACGCACTGCTGGTAAACGCTTCCGGTTTTGTTATTGCCGCAGAACTCTCAGAGAATTCCAGTGAAGACGCGCTGGGCGCAGCAGTCGCCCGTCTTGGAAAAACCCTTGCCGACGGAAGCCTGATTGAAAAAATTAACAAAGTCACCGCAACAGTAATTGACTGCGATGACATGAGCATTTTTCTTAAAGTTCAATCTCAATTCACACTGGCGGTATTTGCCGCCCCGGACTGCAAGCGTGGACTGCTTGAATTTGAGATGGACAAAGTTTTTGCGAAAATATAAACCATGATCGAAATTCTACAAACTATCAACAAAATATCAGATGTAAACGGCTGCCTGATCGCTGAAAACAATGGCATTGTGATTATGAGCGATTTGTCCAGTGATATAAACGAACAGACGCTTGCCGCCGAAACCTCCAGCAAACTGAATGAAATCAAGAAGACGCTCAGTCTGTTTAAGGTCGGCAATCTGAAACGCTGTATCCTGACCGGAGAAGAAGGCTCCTATCTCTTCTCAAACATCGGCAACGCTTTTCTGGTCATTCTGATCCGTAAGAACGCAAACATCGGTTACGTTCAGATCGAAGCCGAAGGACATCTTGACGAACTCAAAGAGAAAATGAAACTGTAGACAGATGGTACAAATAAACTTTGCTTCACGAGAAATCAACTGCAAGATCGTATATTACGGTCCTGGAAAGAGCGGTAAAACAACCAACCTGGAACAAGTCCACGCCAAAGCCCCCGGATCCAGTAAAGGTGAACTGGTTTCCATTGCCACGGAAACTGATCGAACCCTCTATTTTGACTTTCTGCCCCTGGACCTGGGCAAAGTCGCGGGCATGACCACCAAATTCCAGCTCTACACGGTTCCCGGTCAGGTATTCTACAATGCCACCCGAAAACTGGTTCTTCAGGGAGCTGACGGTGTTATTTTTGTAGCGGATTCACAGAAAAGCATGCGTCAGGAAAATATAGATTCCCTGAAAAATCTGGAAGAAAACCTCAAAGAAAACGGGCTGGATATCCGCGAGATCCCGCTGGTACTTCAGTGGAACAAGCGGGATCTCAAAGACATCATGACCGCGGAAGAGATGGAAGAAGATATGAACAGCTTTGGCGTTCCCACCACCGAAGCCATTGCCGTAAACGGAGAAGGTGTTTTTCCCACGCTCAAAAAGCTTTCTTCTTTGGTCATCAAGAAGCTCAACGAAGAGACGAGTACCGGCGGATCGTCTTCGGCACCGCCGAAAAAAGAGGAACCCCCGGCAAAAACCGAATCGGAAAAAACACCGGAAGCTGAGAAACCTGCAGAAAAAAAGGCTCCAGAGCCACCCCAGCCGGAAAAGAAACCCCAGGAAACACCTCCGGAAAAAGAAAAACCTGAGCCTCCGCAGCCTGAGCCCAAGCCAGAGCCGATAAAAACACCGCCGGAATCGGAAAAAACCGAAACTCCGGTCGATGATCAGGAAAACCTGATTGCCAAAGAACTTGCCAGGCGGAGAGAAGAAAAGCAGCAAAAAGGCGAAAAACCAACGCCGCCTGCCCGTAAAGAAAAACCCGTTGATACCCAACCGGAGAAAAAACAACCTGAAAAGAAAAAAGGGTTTCTTGGCAGGTTATTTCGTATTTTCAAAAAATAACGCGAACAGGAGATACCGAATATGGGCAATGACGATCGAATGAAAAAAGCCCGCATGGTTTTCTATGAAGATGACATCGCAAGTATCAATACGGTACTTGAAGGATTCATATCCGCCAGTCAGGCCACGTGCTGTCTGCTGATCGACAAGGAAGGCCATCTGGTTACGCAGCAGGGGCATGTGAACTCCATTGATACCACATCCATTGCCGCACTGGTTGCCGGCAGTTTTGCATCCACCAAACAGGTCGCCAGCATGCTCGGAGAAACCGAATTCAGCGTTCTCTTTCACCAGGGAAAGAATGAGAACATTCATGTGTCACTTGTCAACGACCGTGCTCTGCTGGTCATCATTTTTGACGATCGAACCACCATTGGTATGGTCCGTGTATATGCTGAAGATGTTTCTGGAAAACTTTCCACGATCTTTGAAGACGCTGCGGAAAAACACGCTGGCGATTCCCCCAAGATGTCCCAGGAATACAATGACTCAGCTCAACAGAAGATCGAAGATTTTTTCAACGAAGAATGACGGGTACAGAATTTCCTTCAATCATACCTGTGTCTTCACATCTATGCCCTCTACATCTTTTGTAATCCGCACCATAACGCATTGCTTTGAAATCCACGGTTATGGCGTTAAATAATTTCGGAACCCCCCGCTTATGAACAGAATTCATTTCATAGGTATCGGCGGTATCGGTATGAGCGCGGCCGCTCGGATTGCAATGCAGCGGGGGTACCATGTCAGCGGATGTGACCTTCGAGAGTCATCCACGGTTTCCGCGCTTCGTCAACTCGGTTGCCCGGTGAGCATCGGCCATTCTCCCAATCATATTCATGGACAGGATACCCTCGTCTATTCGTCGGCCATACGGCCGAACAACCCCGAACTCAAAGCAGCACGTGCGTCCCGTGCTGTGGTATACGGACGTGGCGCTTTCATGGCCGGGCTTATGGCCGGCTCAACGAACGTGACGGTTACAGGCAGCCACGGCAAAACCACAACCACCTGGATGATCACCGCTATATTCATGGCCGCGGGTCTCGATCCTACAACCGCTATCGGCGGTAAGGTTCCGGTACTTGGCGCAAACTGCAGGATCGGAAATGGCCAGTTCTTTATCAGTGAAGCGGACGAAAGCGATGGATCTTTTCTTGAATTTACACCGGATCTATCTGTAATCACCAATATCGACCGGGAGCATATGGATTTCTATCAGAGTGTTGAAGGTCTGCAGAAAAACATTCTGAAATTCATGAAAAAAACTCGAAGCGGCGGAAAATTAATTATAAACGGAGATGATGTCTCCCTCAAACAGCTGGCACATCAGTCTGGAATGGACTTCATTGATTACGGTATCCTGGAAAACTGCGCATGCCATGCAGAAAAAATAAAATCAGGCAACGGCTGGTCCGAATACACCCTGATGTATCTGGGATCGGATCTTGGAACGTTTCGAGTATCTGCCGGGGGACAGCATACCATTTCCAATTCTCTGGCCGCTGTCTGTGCAGCATTATGTGCGAAGATTTCACCGGATATTATTCGGAAGACTCTGGCGGATTTCCAGCCGGTCTCCAGGCGATTTGAAATCCGGCACACCACATCCGATGATATCACGATTGTAGACGACTATGCCCACCATCCCACAGAAATTCAGGCGGTTCTTTCTGCAGCCATTCCCATGAAGAAAAAAAGGATTCGGGTAGCGTTCCAACCCCATCGCTACTCCAGAACCCGTCTCCTGATTCAGGAATTTGCCCGTACGCTAAGCGAGTTCGATGAGGTTGTACTGACCGACATTTACGCCGCAGGCGAAGACGCAATACCCGGAGTTTCTTCTGAGAATCTGCTTCGTTTGATTCAACAAATGAAAAGGACAACATGCAGACTGATCAGAGACGTGAAAGATGCAGCGCGTTATATCGCGGAATCCGCGTTGTCCGGAGATCTGATTATCTGCATGGGTGCCGGTGATATCAAAAACGCAATCCCGATCATTGCGGATCAATTGTCGAAAAGAAAGCACGTCTGATCCCGAAAAAACACCAATACGCTTTATGGCCGATATGAAGTAAATTCATCTGCGCTTACTTGCTGGTGGCGGTGAAGACATAATCCCAGTCTTTGGGTGTGAATTCAATTCGTTCCAGACAGCGCTCTTCATAGAGGCGGCTGACTGGATCCATCGATTTCAGGCGGGAAAAACCGGTCAGGGCCTGACGAAATTCTTTCTGGCGATACGCGGATTTGGCCGCTTCAAATTCAGTGTACCAGTCCGGAACACCATCTCGTTTTCGCCCATAAAGCTCATAAATCTCTACCGGCTCATGCCGTCCCTTTACACGGACCGCATCAATATTGCGCAGGACAAAATCTTCCTGAATCATCTCCGTGGTGAGCGGACCGCACAGAATTTGAGTTCCGTACATCTTGTTCATTCCCTCAAGCCGGGATCCAGTATTGACCGTGTCACCGATGACCGTGTAATCCGCGAAGGTTTTCGAGCCCAGATTGCCCACAACGACCGGACCGGTATTGAGTCCGATTCCGATGTTCAATCTCTCACCGCCCGGGATATCCGATTCTTCCCGTATTCGCGACAATTCCTTCAGCATCAGCAATGCGGTTTCCGCAGCTTTTTTCGCATGATCTTCCATGTGGATTGGTGCGCCGAAAAATCCCATGACCGCGTCTCCCATTAGTTTATCCAGCGTTCCGTCATGTTGGAAGAGAACCTCCAGCATCCGGGCAAAGTAATGATTGAGAAAGAAGCCGACCTGCTGGGGACTCAGTGCTTCCGACAGCGTGGTAAATCCCCGGATATCGGAAAAGAGAACGGTTACAGTCTCTGTCCGTCCCTCCACGGAAAATTCCGGATCATCAATCAGTTGCCGGGCTACATTCCGGGACACATAGGTTCCGAACATGCGTGATATTTTCCGCTTGGCCAGCTTGGCCGATGCCACCTGATACGAGATTCCGCCGGCAAACTGCAGGGTCATAACGCTGAGCGGAGCGGCAATGGGGATCCACAAAAGACTGCGCGTAAAAAGAATGTATGCGGCGGTCATGTAGCCCCCCACAGCAAGAATAAAGAAAACAAGGAGATACATCACCTTGATTCTGGAGCAGTAAAAGAAAACCGAGAGTGCTGCAGCAAGAAAAACAATCCACACGAGATCTGACTTTCGGTCACGGATATAACGATTTTCAAGAATATTCTGAATGATATTGGCATGAATTTCAATCCCGGGCATCAGCTGTTTTCTGCCGGATGCGGTCAGCCTGGGAAATACCTCTTTCAATTCATTGAATTCCGCTGGAAGGCGAGAGGCTGCACACGGGACTATTTTGAAGTCCTGGTCGGTTGCCCGGGTAGTGCCCATCAGACAGATTTTCCCGGAGATCATTTCTTTTTTGATCGCTCCCCGGACCGCCTGCCAGTAGGAAATTCGCTGAAATGTTCCGGCCGGTCCCGCATAATTGATGATCAGGTCCGGATAGGGAATTTCAATGGATCCCATTTTAAAATACTCTTCGTGGCTTACATCGGGTGCATAGTCCAAATACAGAAAGCAACGGGCAATATCCAGAGCAAACAAAATATGAAGCGTCAGCCCCTCTGCCTTCGGAACCGTATAAAAAGCGGGAATTCGCCTGAGTACATGACTGTCCATGGGTATGTTGATGATGCCGTCTCCTACCATGCCCTGCCGAAAGGCGGGAATGGATTCTTCGATTCCACCGGATTCCATGTCCAGGTACTTGGCCAATACCACATTCTCGGATTCATGGATGGCAGCGGCCAGATCCCGGTCTGCTTCCGGATCTGCGGACGCAGCAGAAAAAATCAGGTCCATACCAATCACTTCGGCCCCTGCCGCCGTGAGGTTTCGGATGGCCCGGGCCATGTTGCGGCGTGTCCATGCACCTTTCTTCTTTTTGAGAATCCGGGCGCTCTGCTCATCCATGGATATAATAACAATCTTCTCCGAAGGCGGGCGATTTTCCCGGGTACGCATCATGGCATCATAAAGGCTGTTCTCAAGACGCCCCATCCATCCACTGATATACACCAGAAAGAAGAGCACGCATACTCCAGCATAAATCAACGAAGATGTACGGCCCGGCTTGAGGAACGATTGTTTGTTCATAATTACGGTGAGATTAGAAGAAAGGCGTTCAAACCCTCCGGATTAACAAGCCGCAGTTTTCCCTCCACACCGCCGACCGACTTATCCACAAGAATAATAACCCGGGCCTTCTTCATGATGGCAAGTGTTTCTTTTGAGGAAGCGATCTTCATCGCTGCTTTTTTGCTGATCACAACATCGGCTTTTTTTAATCCAGCAGACTTTGTCGCACGGGTGATAACAAAAGGAACTTTTTTCTTTCGACGTTTCTTCTTGGGTTTCTGAGGAAGGTCCGCAAACTGAACCGGCTTGCCGTCCCAGTTCAGAAAGACAGCGTCCGTTTGGGATGCCGCGAAATAGATTTCTCCGGATTCGGCCTGAGAAAGTTTTTCTGTTGGCACCTCTGATGTGGCAAAGAGTGCGGATCCCCGGCGTTCGAGTGCTTTTTTCACGGGCGTTTCCGCGCTGTAGATCCCATGGCCCTTTTCATCAAGCACCCGCGGAAACAAACTGGGATTCAGCGGGTTTTTCAGCCCTCTGGCGTCAAGGATCCAGAACCCTGCGGAATCGGCAGCAGGTTCCGCATTTTCGCTTTGCCGTTCTTCTCTTCGATTGCCTGAATCCAACTTCCTGGGAAGGTAAAACGGAAGCAGCCTGGCTGTCAGTCCATTCACACCACTGATGGGTGCTCGAAAAACCGACTGATAAACCGTCTTGCCGTCCTTCTCTTTTTTTTCAACTCCCGCAGATTCACCGTGAACGATTGCGGCAAGTTTGATCCGCTTGAACTTACGCGAATAATCGGACAGGGTGTTTCCGGAATCCACCCGGATCTTTGCGGCAATACTCAGGATGTTTCCCTGAGCAATCGCTTTGGCCGCTTTGACAGCCCGGGCCATTGAACCCAGGTTATCTTTGACAGAAGCAAGGCCGATTCCGTAATAATACCGACCGGTCCAGTCCACCCATCCGTTCTCATATTTTTCCGTAACCCCGTGCATGTCATCGGAAGGGAGTCCAACCGCTTCCTCCGCCCGGCTCATTCCATTAAAAAAAGAGCAACCAAGAAATAAAAGAATCAAAGAAAAATTTCGCATCCCGGTCAGTCCTTTTTACCGATAACAAGTTCACTGCCGCGCATCTGTATGATTTCCAGTGAAATTTCTTTCTGTCCGGAAAGCGCTTGAGCAATGGCGTCAAGCTTTCCGGTAGAAACAATTTCCACCAGCGCCTTTTCTTTACTGTAGCTTCTCTGATTGACCGACTGCACACCGTCTGACTTCTTGAGCAGATTCATGAGAGAACTGATTTCTTTAAAGGAAAACCCCCCTGCCTTAAGCGTATAGGAGGCACCGTTATACACATCGCTCCGCCAGGCCTGGGCCATCTTCTCAATCAGGTCTCCGGTCATTTTAGCAGCCAGTTTATTCACGGGCTCGGTTACATCCTCTGCCGACATCTCGGCCTTTTTCGCGTCTGAATACAGGATATTTCCGTTATACGCATTGACCGCCTTGATGCGAAGTTCGTTTGAAAAGAACTCATAATTCCGTCCGTAGAGTTTTTTTCGCTGAACAAAATTTCGTCGGACTTCACCAAAGACAATTACCTCAGCGCCTTTTTCCCTGGCTTCGGAACCGGCTTCTCTCAGGTCTCCCCGAAAGTACAGTTTTTCCACCTTGCCCGCGACCGTATCTCCGGAATCAATCACGCGAAAGTTCTTTTCCTTGAGTTCGCGTTCGATAATATTTTCTGCGGATTTAGATCCGTCAGACTTTTCATATACCACGCCGCGGTATTCAGAGACATCCCGAAATTTATTTCGGTTTACGTCTGTGTTGCTACGCTCCTTAGAGGAATGCGTAACCTCGGTGCGCTCAAGCAGGCGCCCTTTGTGTTTCTTTACAGACCGTACCAAAACCATAACCGGAGGATTTCCCTTCTTCTTCTGTATCAAGCCCAGGGCTTTCAGTTCATCCCGAAGCTTGCCGCTCTTGATCAGGGCTTCAATTTTAACCGTATACAGCCCGTCTTCTTCCTTTTCTTCAATCACCTTATACGACTTGACAAACCCGGTGGTCTCTGTAGTGATCTTTTCGTCCACGAGTTTTTTCTGTTTCACGGTCAGTTCCGTGGTCACAAAAGCGCCCATGCCCTGTTCCACGGCGCTTCGCAAGGCGTCTTTGATTGCCTTTTCCCGTGCCTGCGCCTTATTGCCGTCTGCCACACCCTCGCTGATCACTTTTTTTTTATCGCTGCCTGCGACTGAAAAAACTGTGACCACAAGAATCAGGAGCATACTCATCCGTTTTATCATTGGAGAAATCCTTTCAAAAAGACTGTTTTCTTAATACCATAACATGCTCTGTAAAGTTTATCAATGTCTGCTGCCAATTACCAGAAAAAAGTGGACCTACTCGACCATCTCGTCCATGGTCCGCACAACGATTTTTCCGGACTCCTGAAGTTTTCGGGCCGTCATCATGATATTTCGCTGCGCGGCTTCCACATCACTGCGCCGAGCCGGACCGTATTCTTCCACTGCCCGCAGCAATTCCATGGCCGCCCGTTCAGAAAGATTTGCGCAGATCTTCCGCTTGACCTGCTCGGAAACCAGCTTCATGGCCAATACCAGCTCCGGTTTACGCGTTGATCGAAGAAGCGTCTGAACATGCTTGTCGTCCATGGCTGCAATGTCTTCAAAGTCCGGGATGGTATCCCGGATCAATCGGTAGATCTCCGGGACTTCATTTTTCAAACGGTCAACCAGGTTCCGGTCAAAGTAGGGTCCCATCCTGCGCAGCACATCCATCCCGTTGATAGTAATTAAACCTGCACGGGACTTGCCCAGGCTGCCGGGCAGTTTGTTCAGCTTATCCTGTACAATCTGAACCAGCTTTTGACAGGAAATGTCTGGAATCGTTTTCAGGCTCGCGATTCCACGGATCACCAGAGACTGCTGTTCCTTTTTTAAAGACGAGAGTACCCTTGCTGCAGCATCCTTGTGTGCATGAAGCAGGATAAATGCCGCGGTTCTGGGGCTTTCATCTCGAATTAAATAGGTAAGTGTTGGGGGGTCGAATGCCGAAATAACGGATGAAAGTTTGGCGTTCTTTTTCAACGGTTTATTTCAACGGTTCAATGGTTAGTATCAATGTGTTGGAAACAGGATCGTCATGGGTAAGCGTTTGAAAGTACCTGTGCTGTCCTGTTTCTGTTCCAGACACCGCGTAATTTCCGGGGATATCAAGTCTCTGGCGGAAAACGATGTGTTTTGGATCCGCATCTTCGCTTTCCGAGATGAATGCCTCCACCAGAACGGACTTCTTATTCGGATCCGTTTTATCCCTCTCCGGTGTAAAACGCATATACAGGCCGGCCGAATCCTGTCCGGCAAGGGTGAAGGATTGTCCATTGGTCCGGCCGATAAACACTGCTGCCGGAACCTTGTACCTGCCGCACAGATAGATCAGCTGACATTTGAGTTCCGGAGTGTCGTGGACAAACGTTTTGACTTTTCTCATGGAGAAATCGCCCAATTCGGAAATTCGAAACGCATTGTTTTTCTTCGAATTGTCGTTGACCATTTCCAGAACCTTGCTGAGCAGAGGGATGTTTTTACGCGTATATATTCTGTAGATACAGATCCGGCACGAATCACTGAGCAGGCCTTTTTCCTCTCTTTCCTTCGCAGGCTTCTTTTTTTCAATCTTTTTCTTGGAAGGTCTGCGGCCTTCAGCCCAGAATCCTTTCTGATTGGATGTACAGCCGTAAAAAAAGCAGAGAACCGCAAGCATGCATATGGAAAGGGATTTTGTTTTCATAGTCATCCTATTATAGTAGATGCCTTCAAATATCAAGAAAAATCAGTGTCATTGCACTCAGCCGGGAAAGCGCGGGAAGCATGAGTTCCGGACCCGATTCCCCGCCGTGGATCACCCCCACCAGTCCCATAATATACGAACCGTTTCCCGCACGAACGCACGGAATCTCTCTGCCGTCTGCGGTATGACCGCAGATGTCCCATCGGGCAAGACCGGCAGAGGCGTCACAGAGCTGTTAAATCTCACTCATCAGCCTGTCGTATGTCCACCAGACTTCGGGATCGCGGACTTTGGCAGCTGCCGGACCAATGCGGCCGGAACTCTTTGTCTGAATAAAATACGCATAGGTCTTTCCAGTCTCAGCACTGTTATCCCAATATTCATATTTCCGGTTGTTTGACGCTTCGAGCGTTCCTTCAAAAATCACCTCCGCGTCCTGGCTGTCCATATTGAAAAAGTATTCCTCGTAATCTTCGCCAAAGACAAACGCTGTCTCTTTCCGGAAGATCCGGAACAAATCAAACTCATCCGTATTGCCCGCCTTGAACATGGGCGTACTCTTATACCAGGTGATACAGGCACGGGAATTCTCAACATACGTCTGAAATCTGTAAATGGGTTTTCGCATATCCGTCTCAATTCCTTAATTTACTGACATTCTCCGTTAAAGGTAAAACCGATTTCGTTGAGAAAAGCCCGGGCAATAATCATGTGTCCGGTCCGGTTGGGATGCACCCGGTCTCCACACAGGGATTGCGTCGGCCGATGCTTGAGCCAGGCATCAAATGCAGCCTGCACATCTACAAACACGGCATCGAATTCAGTGCTCAATTGCCGTGCAATACGTCCGTACTCATCCATCCGCCTGCGCATGGGATCGGATACAGCGGGCTCAATAAAATACGGCGTCATCAGGACCAGGCCCTTGAGCCTGGGGTGTACCTGTTTGAGTATTTTCCGGTATGTCTTTTCATAAAGATCAATGGTCACCTGGCAGGAATCGGTTGCATTGTCGAATTGCCGCCATACATCGTTGATGCCGATCATGACCGAAAGCCAGTCTGGTTCCAGATTCAGCACATCCTTCTCCCAGCGGGCTTCGAGGTCAACAACCCGATTTCCGCTGATTCCCGTATTCAGTATGCGGATCCTCTCTTGCGGGTACTCGACAGAGAGGATGGCATCCACCAGAGAGACATAGCCGTCTCCCAGTCCGTTATGCTCGTTTCCCACGGGCCTGGCACGACCACAGTCTGTGATGGAATCACCGGTAAATAGCAGTGTCTGTCCGTTTCCGATTTTCATCTTATTTCTCCAGAAATTTCCGCTAATGCCCTGCGCATTTTTTGACGATACTATGGTATACAGAGACAGGAGGTGACATCATGTGTGAAATATGCGGCTGTAAAGAACGGAATAAAATATGGTATCTGTCGGTCAGAGACAAGGTATACAACTGGTTTCAATGCAAAAAATGCAAGGCTCCGATCCTGGAAAAGAAAACCTCTTTTGCTGCATGATAAATCAGGACCGTTCGGCTTTCTGAAGCTCCTTTTTCAGCAGTTTCTGCATCCTGGATTCGATCATTTTCAATTGGTGCTTTGCTTTCTTTGATCGTTTAAACTTCCGGTAATTCTCTGCAATCCCATTGTAGTCTTCTTTCAATTTCTTCAATTCTTTCTTCCCTGTTGCGCTGATTTCCTTTTCGATCACATTCAGATCATTGCTGATTCGCTTGAAGGCAACGTTGAAAATATGTATCTGCTTGTTTCCAACCGCATCCTTCAGATCCTGGTGATCTGCCCACCATAACGTTTCCATGTGTTTGAGGCGATGGAATCTGGATGATTTCTTGTCCGGAGGTGCGGGCCGTCCGCCAAAAGAGCATCCGCTGCTTGAGAGCATGACTGCCTGAAGAATCACAATGACGAAAATATATGGTTTCATTTCTTATTTCCTCTTACTGATGGTTACGGTCGAAACATTGGTAAATCCAAGTTTCCGGAAGATGTCGAGAAACTCAATCAGCCGCTGAACAGAGAGATCCTTGTCTGCACGGAGCACAATCCGCTTGTCTCTGGACTCCACCTTCATCAGATTACTTCGCAGCAGGGGCTCAATCACCGGCTGCCGGTTGTAGTATATCTTTCCGTCCCTGGTGGCTGTGATAATAATTTCAGGCCCGGACTTTTCCGTGGACGTGGAGGCGGTGGGCAGATTGATTTCAATGACCGGCGCATTCTTGAATTTCGCACTGACAATAAAGAATATCAGCAGCAGCATCAGAATGTCCACCAGCGGCGTGATATTTACGACCGTCAGGTTTTTCCGCTCCGATCCGCTGAAACTCAGAACTGCGCTCATGAATGGTCTTTCAAAAACTTTTTAACAACAGGATTCTTAAGAAAAGACGAGGTTTCGTTTTCAAAATCCGCGGAAATCCGCTCAATACGATGGGCGGAAATTCCGTAGGCAATCAGCGAAGGAATGGCAACGGTCAGTCCGAACACGGTGGTAAGCAGCGCGTGGTAGATGCCCTCGGAAAAGAATTCAGGTTTGTCCAGTCCGACTTCGGATGCCTGTTCAAAAATTTCCACCATACCGGCGGCGGTTCCCAGCAGCCCGAGCAGGGGGGTTACGGAGGCAATAATCTGAAGGGCCACGGTGCGCCGTTCCAGAAGCTTGATCTCTTTTCTGCCCGCGGAATTCGCGGCTTCAACCATTTCCTCCCGCACTACACCGGGCTTGAGACTGTCAAGCACTGCAAGAAATATCCGACTCAGAGGAGAATTCCGGGTTACGCATTTGCTTCGAATCAGCTCAACAGAATCACTGTGGGTCTGTTTGATTATTTCAGAGGGAAGGAGAACCGATGTGCGGAGCATGAGAATCCGCTCAATCATCAGGGCAATGGAAAGAATGGAGCAGCCGAGTATCGGCCACATCAGGTATCCGCCCTTTTCAAACAATTCAATCAGATTCATGTTTTCTCAGTTTGAGGAAATTAAATCCGTATGATTGTCAATAACAAACATGCTCTTACGCGCAATGGCCTGCGCATTGACATTGACATTCAGCATCATGTTTTCGCAGAAGTGTACGGCGGTCTTGCACATGGCCGGAGAGGTCTCTCCCAGGTCAATCAGCAACGTTGCCGTGTACAGCTCCAGCGCGATATCCACCAGGCGCCTGGCATAGTAATCCGTGAACTCCTGGTTTTTCTGTTCACGGAAGATCGTAATGGATTCTCCCAGTTTTCCAAATCCCTCTGAAACCCCCTGCGCGAGCGGTTTGGTTTCTGCGCTTCGTTCTGCGCTGAAAAAGGCCTCAAAGTGAGGATTGAGGTGACCCGCCAGAACGCCGCCAAGTGCTCCGATCACCTGAAGCTGGGAGGTTCCTTCATAGATGTTGGTAATACGCGCATCGCGCATGTGACGCTCGGACGGATAATCGCGCATGAAACCGCTTCCGCCCAGAACCGAGATGGCGTCGTAGGCCACGTTGTTGCAGATTTCCGTAGCATAATATTTGGCAAACGGAGTCAGCACTGACGCCACCCGCTCCATGGTCTTGACATCTTTTCGGGCATACTGGTCCGGGAACATTTCCATGGCCTTGTACAGATCGACGGCTTCGGCGGTTTTATAGGTCAACACACGTGCTGCGGTAACAGCGGTTTTCATGGTTGCCAGCATGTCATAGACTGCGGGCATATCCTGGATTTTTCTACCAAACTGCTCGCGGGTATATGCATATTCTCTGGCTTCCCGGAACGCGGCTTCTGCAATACCCAGTCCCTGTCCGGCAATACCCAGCCGCGCACCGTTCATCAGGGCCATCACGTATTTGGTCAAGCCGCGTTTGCGTTTGCCGACCAGCCAGGCCGGCGCATTGTCAAACTGCATCTCGCAGGTGGGAGATCCGTGAATTCCCAGCTTGTCTTCAATCCGCCGGATACGAATGCCTTCACCTTTGGATGCAACAAACATGGACAACCCGCGGCCGTCGGTGGTGCCTTCTTCACTGCGGGCCAGAACCAGCAGGGTATGGCCGCAGCCGTTTGTGATAAACCGTTTGACACCGTTCAAACGCCACATGCCGTCCTCTGAACCGTCTTCCGGCGGGGTTGCTCGAAGCATAACCCGCTGCAAATCCGATCCCGCATCCGGTTCGGTCAGAACCATGGCTCCGGTATGCTCGCCCGAACACATGGGCGGCAGATACTTTTCCTTCATCCAGTCCGGTGCGAATTCGTTGATGGTTTCGGCAATATCCTGCAGCCCCACAATATTCATCAGACTGGCATCGGCACGCGCCACCATCTCAATAAACGCAGTCTTGACGATATTGGGCATGAAAAGGCCACCGTACTGCCTGGGAATGTTCACCCCCATGAGTCCGGCTTTTCTGAACTGCTCAATGGATTCGCTGATACAGGGATGATATATTACCTCGCCGTCTTTGAGTGTGTTTCCTTCGCGGTCCACGTCTTCGGCCCGCGGGGCAACAAACTCGCCGGTGATCTCACCGGCCAGCTCCAGCACCCGCTTGTAATTGTCAATGGCATCCTCTGCATCCGTGGGTGCGTACGTATACGTCTGTGCCTCTGTATACCCGTTCTCACGGATATCCGTGATTCGTTTGAGGTCATTGCTCAGTAGAATCGATTCTATTTCCGGATTGTCTGTATAAAAATTGGGCATGGTGTCAATTCCCCTTGGAACGGTAAGCTTTTATCATCATTGGAATCACCTTGTGCAGATCACCAACGATCCCGTAGTGCGCGATCTGAAAGATAGGGGCGTTCGGATCCGTGTCAAC
>CAZGEP010000120.1:0-15535 GCA_964524955.1 uncultured Planctomycetota bacterium
TAAACGGTTACGTTATTCTTGCGGCATGTTTTGACTTCTGAGAGTGGCGTCAAAATTAACCGTCTTTGGGAATCATTTTCAGAATCTCGGATTTTTCCAGTGCATTCAGGGAAAAACCATCCACCGCATACGGTATCAGCAGACTGTTTCCAGTCTTTATTTCTACACTGAATTGTTCTGTTTCCAAAACGCAGTCTCCAGAGATGACGGTAAAGATAAAACAGTCCTTGCGCGATGTTGACCAGGAATCTGACTTTTTCAACGTCAGCCTGCTGAATGTAAACTTCTCACAATCAACCAGTACTGTCTCTTTTTCTGAACGTTTCTTCTGCTGGGCAAAAAAACTGCCCTGATCCCCAAAATTCGTAACCTCAAGCGCCTTTTCAATGTGAAGCGCCCTGGGTTTTCCATCCAAACCAACTCGTCCCCAGTCATAGACCCGGTAGGTGGTATCGGAATTCTGCTGTATTTCCGCAAGCAGAATATTCCCTCCAATAGCGTGGACAGTCCCGGCCGGGAGAAAAATTACATCCCCCCTGCGAACCTCCTGGCCGATCATGCATTTCTCAAGATCTTCGGATTGGATTGCATATTTAAACATCTCTCTGTTTACTCCAGGCTTCAACCCGCGGTAAATCTTGTTGTTTTTTCCTGCGTCCAGGATATACCAGCATTCAGTTTTACCCAGATCGCCTTCGTTCTTCATCGCGTAATCGTCGGCCGGATGGACCTGCACGGACAGGACATCTGAAGCATCGATAAATTTGAGCAGCAGCGGAAACCGGCTCCACTCTCTTCCCGGACCCGCAATTCGGTCCGGACACTCTTTCCAGAGATCGCCGAGTGAACGGCCCTTGAGCCTGCCATTGAGGATAATGGTTGAATCCTCACCATGATCTGAAATTTCCCAGGACTCACCAATTGGTTTGTCTCCGGGAATACACTTATTCAGAACAGTCTTGAGGCGCTGACCGCCCCAGATCTTTTCTTTGAAAATCGGTTCAAACAACAGCGGGTATAATCGGTCTCTCATTCCGTTCTTCCGCCTACACAAAAGGATTATGTTTCTTTTCTCTTCCAATGGACGTATCCGGACCATGGCCCGGATACACAATCGTATCATCCGGCAAATCAAATAGTTTCTCTGTAATACTCGTATGGAGGACACTGGAATCACCGCCCGGCAGATCGGTTCTGCCGACACTCATTTCAAACAGCGTATCCCCGCAGAAAACAGCCTTATCTTCCGGAAAAAACAGACTGATGCCCCCTGGCGTATGTCCCGGCGTATGCAATACCGTAAAACAGAATCCGTGTACTTCCGTCTGTCCCTGCTCCAGCACCCCGTCCGCCGGAGGACATGACGTAGGCATGCCCAGTGCTGAGGAAAGATTCAGCTGCGAATCCGTAAGCATATCCCGATCCTCCGAATGAACAAGAATCTTCGCGTCTGGATACTCGCTCTTCAACGCAGTCGTGGCCGCAATATGATCCGCATGCCCATGCGTACAAATCATGGCCCCAAGCTGCTTTCCGGATTCATTGATCTGGTTTATCAGCTTATCGGAACTGCCGCCTGGATCAATCACAAGCAGAACATCCTCGTTCTCCATGGCCAGAATATAGCAGTTGGTCATAATCAGACCGACTTCAAGCTTCGTAATGTTCAGCACAACAAATCTCCATCAGGTTAATTGTATACTCTCGTGAAACAGGGCGTATATTGTATCGGAAAAACTCCGCAGTTCAAGCGACATTCTCAGTGAATTAATTTTTGCCTGGATTCAACTGATTTCAGAAATTCGGTGTATTTTATACTGGGTCATTCTTCTGCTTTGGTTTTCTCAGCATGCATTTCTTTTGCGCTGTAGATTGTGAGTTCATCCAGCAGATATTTTTGTTTGCCGGCGTCAAGAATGATATGGGTAACCACCCGATTGTGGTCCTTTTTTTTCTCATCAAAGGCGGATAACAGATCCATGTCAACCGTGTGCCATTTACCGTCGCAGGAAACCGTTATTCTGTGCAGTGATATCTTTTCTTCATTGCGAATCACATAGCAATGAAGATTTAAATCGTTTTCCAGGGCCATGCATCGCAGGCAAAGGTGATCGTGCTGTTTGAGGTCAGTACTTTTGGGCCGGATATCAACGCTGTTTGGCCAATGATTGCCGTGCGGGTCATATCGCGGAAAGAGAAAAAGACAGGTTTCTTCGTTTCTGGCGATCGGAATAAAGCTGCCACCGCGCCAGCTTTCCGGAATCTTAAAATCACTGTCAAATCCTTCATACAGCAGGACACTATCCTGGGGCTTTTTTTGTATCGAGGTTGTTTGCGCTGAAGCCAACTCAATTTTCCGTGCATGAGTAATCTTCACATCATCCAAATCATAATACATTCCAGTATAACTGCTGCAGAATTCCGGATCGCCGAGAAAAATCGCACATATATCACCCAGCCCGTTCAGCGTATAGTCTCCCAACCGTGTGCAAGCCCGGCGCCAGGTGTTATCAGCGATAATCCCTTCGCAAACACCGGCACAGGGAAACATGTGCTGCACTGGATCCGTAAACGATATTTCACGGCACACAAAATCCCGGTCCACAAGAATAAGATTCAGATGAACTCCGGGCATCATCCTGTACCGGAATTCAACAGTTGTATCGTTCCCGGTCCGCAGCAAACCCCTAAAGAGAAAAACACCATTCATACCGCCAAACGCGGTATTGATCACCCGCAGAAAACGCTCTTCTTTCTCCCCTTCAATGGTCAGCCTCCCGCCCTCGGCTCCCTGCATTTCCATCCAGGCTGGCGCGCCTTTTTGAAAATCAGATTGCCAGGCGGTCTTTTCATTATTCAGTGTACCCTTGAAGACAGGGGCCGCATTCTCCGGTATTGGTTGTGCCCTCTTTTCCTCCAGTCCGATCAAGCCCAGCTTAAAATCCTGATCCGGTATTTGTTTCGTATAAATGTGACTCAACGGGGATATTCGATCCAGAAATTCCTCTGCCTGAATACGAACCCGTGCCAGGGCCAGACCGTTTTCTGAGGTAAAGATGCTGAGCCATCCGCTGCCGAGAGGCTGATCGTCTTTAACGTGAACCAGAACTGTGTCATCAACCGTGAGTTTCAGAATTCCGTTCTCCCGGCTGCACTGCATGTGCACCCATTCCTGGTGAAGCCGATGATACTGGGGTGTTTTTCCCTTTCGAAAATCCTTTTTCGTCCATGCACGACTGGACGCCAGGACCTTGCCGTTTCTCAGAATGCAACTCGGTAAGTCAAACCGTCCGAAAACAAAGCCATAACCGGTGGACAAATCCGTGCCGCTGCCATGAACCTGACACTGAATGTTCAGCGGGTAATCGTAAAACGGGCTCCTTCTCTTTTTCATGGGCGTTGCCGCAAAGATGTCCACGACAAAGTCTCCCCGAATTTTCTGTTTCCAGGTAATCATGGCCTTTTTCTGGCATGCTGCTCCCAGGAATGAATATTTCCGGTCACAGATCCACCGCGGCCTTGTGTCCCACGCCCCCTGCTGAAAGATCCAGTTGACCGGCTGATTGAGAAAGACATCGTCGTAATACGGATTTCCCGTGTCATCAAATTCAACATCCGCCCATTTTTTCATATATTTATCATTCCTGAAAAATGAATTGACGGCACCAACCCCCTTCCTGAATCCGCCATCTTCGCTCTTTTCACATACTGTAAAATCATCGAATTCAACGGATCCGCATCCATGAAAAACGCCGACCCTGCCACCCGGAATGCCGTTTTTGGCCTTGAGCACACAGACCGAATCCACAAACAGTTCAATACAGTAATCATCTGCGGCCGCTTCCAGACGGTACCACTGAGCGGTCTTAAAGGGCAGCGCCTTTTCTGCAAGAATGCGTTTCTTTCCGTTCACAACCTTGATCAGCTGCAGGATTGAACCCCACTTCGCGATGCAGTAATTTTTCTTATCCTGATGAGAAAAAAGGATTCCAGCACAACTTTGCTCGTCTAAAAATCGCAGGCTGACTCCGATTCGATACGCATCCCATTTGGTGGACCCGGTCAAACAAGACCCGCTTCGTGAGCCGGACGCATGCAGCAGAAAAGGATTAATCTTTTTTCGTGCATACCGCGGACTGCTGATCGCAAAGACTTCCGTATCCATATCCCATTGTGTGTTCACAGAAACGCTCTGCCGCATGAAATCATCGGTAAATATCAGTCGCTCTCTCTTTCGGGATATACGAACATTTTTGATGCTGGACGCGGCTGCGGCATTCATCCCCCACTCTTCTTTCTGTTTTGAGTTCCGTTTGCATTCAGCTGCCCGGTCCATTCCAGCGTACAGAAACAACGCCTCTTTTCTCAATTTAATCAGCAGGGGTGTTGCGGCCGAAACAGCCTGTTTTACGGATCGGCATTCTTTAACAACACCTTTTTTTACAGACATCACCTGAATCCGGTCCGCAAAAAACCGTAACGCCGTTCCGCTCTGTTTTCCCGCGGGTCGAAGGTATATCTGTTCGCTGCCCGATGGCTTTTTCTTCCAATTGAATTGAATATTCATCCACACCCCAGGCGTACCGCAATCGTAGAACCGCCCCTTCATTTTCAGACGACTGTTTTTCGATTCACTGTCCCCGTTTGCAAAACCACTGAAAAACAACAGAATAAGAATCAACAGACATTTAACAGAACAAAATAGGAATTGTTTAATCGTTTTCATATATTCTGAAGTATTTTTGCGCACTCCCTTACATGCGATTGCCCCACGGCCTTGCTGCCGCCCCGGGCATAGCGGATAAATGCATATTTTATCAGTTCATAGACAATGTAAAGCCGTTGCCGAATCACAGCGTCGGAATCATTCGGTCGCGGACAGCCGTACCCGTTAAAAAACGCCGCCGTACTGTAACCGTACGTATCCAGCACGGCAAACTCCAATTCCGGATCACCGTACAGTCCACGGTCAAAATCAATAATGGCACGAATCGTTCCGTCTTGAGTGAGAATATTCTGGGTCCACAAATCCAGGTGAATCAGACAGGGTTCGGCGTCATGAATTGCGCCTGCATAGTCTCTGTAATACGTCATAAACCACTCTTTTTCCTCTGGACTCAGAATGCCGCAGTCCAGACAATCCTGAAAAATCATTTCCGTGTATATACCGAAAATCTCGGGCCAGGATTCAGCGGTCGGCGCCTTACGATCCGGATATCCATACCTGTCGTTCGTGATATAATGAAGCTGCCGGACATACGCTCCCAATTCCCGGGGATTGAACATACCCGGCGTCCCTTCCATAAACTCAAGGACAATGTAATCCCTGTTGATCTCTCTTCGAGTAAAGTCGGCATACACGACAGCGGGTACGGGAATCTCTGTTTTCTCCCGGACCCTGCGATGAATCTCCGGTTCAGACCTCATCATATCTATCTCATAAAACAATTTGGGCACGTCATCCGCAGGTGCAAGACGGATGACGTTTTTTTTCTCTGCTGAATTCAGGAAATACGTATCATTATACAACCCGGCACCCGCAGCCTCAATATGGGTAAAAGAAACACCGATTTCTTCTGATACAGTCTTGATGATGCAATCAGGTATGGTCATAATTTCTTCCTGCCTCAGTGACGGGTCGCTGGCGATGAAGACCGCTGACACGAATTGCTTTGCGATCCGGTCCGGACGGACAGTTCAGCTGACATTTTCCGCATCCCCGGCAGAGACCCGTTTGCACCTCGGGACGACGCAGTCCATCCGCACGAGTATCTGATCGAATCGCGTCATAGGGACAACTGTCTGCGCAAATCATGCACTCCTGGCCACGGGCCCACGCAAAACATCGTTCATGTTCCACGGTCGCTGTACCCATCCTGATATTCCGCTTTTGAGCAAGTGGCAGCGGCTTAAGTGCGCCGGTCGGACATACATTCGAACACTGACTGCACAGGTCATCGCAATATCCATTGGTATAACTGATTTCAGGGACCAGGAGTCTGGCAATTCCATCCCGAGGATCTGTATTCAAACGGATGATGTTCTGCGGGCAGATATTCACACAATTATAACACCGGGAACAGAGCCCACTGAACGTCTCCGAATCTCCGGCTCCGGGCGGCATAATGGGCGTTGAAGCACCTGAGGACTTTGATATCCCAAGTTTTCTACCCAAGAACGAGATTGCAAGACCGCTGCAGACTCCAATAATCACCTGCCGACGGGTATTCCCGTCTTTTGGTTTCGTGGTTGTTTTTTTTATCCGAATCAAACGAAGCAGATATCCCAGCGGGCAGAGTCGCGCACACCAGACCCGGGGCTGAATAAAACAGAGGACCATGAGCACGGGCAGCAGAATTACTGGAATCAGCAGTACCAGGCTCCATTCTATTTGAAAAAATATAACCAGTCGGTTGAACATGGAAAGCGGGTCAAGAAAAAGCAGAAAGGGAGCCCCGGCCAGTGCCCCAGCCGTCAAGGCCCAGAAGAGATACCCGCCGTATGGTCTTTGGACAAGCTGCTTTCGCGGACTCAAGCGCGATTTGAATCGCAGCAGAAAACCGGCAGGGCAGATCCATCGACAGAATACATCACCTTTGAACAATGCAAAAATAAGCATAACCATAGGCAATAAAACGACCAAAATTCCACGAGGAATTTCACGCCGGGTAATCACATCGGACAGAAAGGCAATCGGACTCAGTCCGGCGAACCATTGGGCTGTATTCTTGCTGGAACCCGCAATGGCAATAAAGACCGCAAGACCGATAAATATTAGCACTCGCAAACCGATTCGAATAAATCGTCTCTTCGTTTTCATAGCCTTAATCTTACCAAAATCAACGAGAATTGCGAGAAAAACGTCGCTATTCCTTGCAATTCGAATGCCACTCAGTATAACAGTAAAGGATACTAATTTCGGGCAAAGGTGTCCGAACTTTTTATATTTTTTTCGGAGATCCATAGATGGTTGAATTCAAGAAGCATGCAAAATGGTTTTTTGAAGAAGGGAGTAGAATTCAGGGGATGTGGGAGCCGATCTATTTCCAGAAAATGCGCGGAAATGTCGGCACCAATCAGGAGAAAATCTATAATTTCAAACGTTCCCGTATATTCCTTGAGCATCTGGCTGAAAAGGGTGTCAATCATGTATGGTTTAACTGGTGGAAAGGGTATGGCCTAGCCAAAGAAGCCGAATACCAGGATCAGGTGGCGGAGCTGTTTCCTGTCTGTCGAGAACTTGGCATTCGAGCGGTCTGCTACCACTCGTTTGGCTCCCTGACATTTGATACGCTTCTCCACGAAGAACCGGATGTTGTCAACTGGATTGCCAGAACCCAGAACGGAAATCCTACAAGCTGCCAGGTAACCTTTCAGTGTTTCCGCTACCGTCCCTGTTTCTCTTCAGACGGATACCTCAGTTATATGGAAAAAGTTCTTTCCCGTGCCATAGACGCCGGATGCGACGGCATTCACTTTGACAACATTGGGATACAGGCGGAAATGGAAGCCTGCCATTGCGAACGCTGCCAGCACCTTTTCAGAGAATACCTTGAAAAGCACTACGGAAAAGATCTGGGTGAAGAAACGTTTGGATTGAGCGATTTCACCCATGCCTCCGTCCCCTGGTTCAATCAGCACAATGAACCCAACAAACTTAACAACCTGAAAGTCGCGCATCACCGGGCCTGGGTGGATTTCAAATGCGAGATCCTCTGCGGTGCGGCCAACCGACTTATCGACTTTATTCATAATAAGAACCCGGAAGTCATGGTCGAGATGAATGCCACAGAAAGCGAGGGATTCCCGGCAGCCTTCTGGCGGGGAAATGACTGCAATCAGTTCTTCCCCAAATTGGAGATGGTATGGGATGAAGGCAACGGCCAGTTCGGTGTCAACAGCAAAGGTGCCATGATAAATGCAGTTCGACCCAAAAAGATTGCCCGTTCGTTCGGCTGCGCCCACAAGTGTTCAGCCAACCCGATTTCCATGGCCATGGAATTCAGCGAAGAAAAGGCTATTTCCACCACGCCGTACGGCTTCTGGAAAAAGTATAAGGAATATCAACTTAAGAGTGAATCCCTGGCCCGGGTTGCTGTACTTCGTGAACGAAACAGCATGACGTACAACCGCTGGGATCCCTGGGAGGAAACCCTGGCCGTAGAACAGTACCTCATGGAGCGCCGTATCCCCTTTGACATGGTTCACAATGTGCATCTGGATTCCATTGCCGACCGATACGATCTACTGATTGTTGCCGGCATGGAGATCATTACAGATGTCGTCCGTGATAAGATCCGCACGTATGTTGCCCAGGGAGGCGGCGTACTGCTGACCGGAGACTCCGGGGTTTACGATGAACACTACCGAATTCGTCAGCAGCCTGTTGAGCGTATCGAAAACATGCAGGAGTTTGACCGTGCCCAGCAACCCATGAACGCCTTTCACGAACTGATCGGTCCGGATCCGCACAATTCAGGAAGTGAGACCGTTAAAAAATCCTTTGGTAAAGGCCGCGCCGCATGGCTGAACCAATTGGATGTAGACCGGGTTGCTCGCATACCAGCCAACTGGTGCCACTCCCCGGCCAATCATATGCTGGCGCGCAATGCCCATGTAGTGGATGAACTGGTGGGATGGCTTCTTCCGGAAGGAATCGGCATTCGGGTTGATACGGTCGGCAAGATTTACGTGCACTATGCCAGACGATCTGACACCAATGAACGCATGGTCCACCTTATCAATCACGAATTTGATAAACGAGTCGCTAATGCTACAGTCGAACTCCGAATGGATACAGCCCCTTCTCAGGTAGTCAGCATCTCCATGGATGACATGGAGACGTATCCGAAACAGGAAGAAACGTTCTCCATGGATGGAAATACACTTCGGTTCCGCGTGGATAACATCAAGACACACCGCACGGCAATCATTCGAATGTAATGTATTTGATGAGATATGTAAAACGGTTCATGGTCATGCCATGAACCGTTTTTTATTTTCTGACTATTTTTCGTCTGATCCACTGCTGAAACCAGCCGGGAGGAGAAAGTTTCCGCATTTCAAAGATGCGAAATACCGGGCGGTAGAGTTTGGTCAGCCACCAGTCCCGTCTGGGGAGTTCTGCAATCCACTTCTCTCGTCGGCGGTTCTCCTTGATGCAGGATACACTGAAATAATAACGAAGCATCAGGTTAAACACAAAAGCTGGTATCATGGGTTCGTAGTTCATAAACACCGGCTGATCCAGTTTGGGATATGTCGAACGACGACGCTTTACCCTGAACTTTGCAAACAGATGGAAAAAGTTCCCGGCATTGAATCGGCGAAGATGAGAATATTTCCACTCCGAATCAACGTATTGGGCCAGGTCTTCCTCCCATGGAATGTGGACAATAATCCGAGTGTCGGGAAGTGCACTCTCTTCCAGTCGGCCAACCAGATTCTCCGGTGCCAGAATATGCTCAAGCATATCAGAAATAATAATCACATCAAAGAAACCCGGTTTAACAGGCAGTATTTCAGCATCAGCACAAACAGGGGCAACACCGCTCGTATCAGGAATGCTTTTAAGATACGGAAACGCAATATCCAGCGCCACCTTGAATTCCGCATCCAGTTCGCGCAGGTATAGCGCCTGGCTGGATCCGATATCCAGAACCTTTTTACCGTGTGTACTGCCGATAAATGTTTTCAGAACCTCATGACTGGGAGCTTTATTTTTTACCAGTGAGTCTTTCAAGTCGTGTTCGGCAATATCTTCATAGCACGTCAGATATTCCTTCTTCGTATCATCGGTATACGTCGGGAGAAGGATCGGCACCCCCTCCTGAATCGGACAAACGGTGCTGCATTCGTTGCATGTAAGCCCGTTATCCGTTCTTTTCAGTGAATGCCGGCAGACCGGGCATATGCAGTAATCTTGAGGTTCATAGGGTTGGTTGCTCATATGTATCCAACAAAAAAGTCCCTCTGTCCATTACAAGCTGGGCGCCAGCGAACAGAGGGGTATTTGATTATTAGAAGTTACTTCTTCTGTTCGGTCGGCGCCATACTGACCTGTTTGGAGCCGCCCTGGACCGGAGCGGGATATTCCTTGGGCACACCGAGTTCCCGCTGATAAAGCCGAAGCGGCAGGCCGGGCGGATCCATTTCCACGACATCCGGTCCCCGCCAGGTAACGGTCAGGTCCAGGCCGCGAACCAGTTCCTTCTTCTTGACCTCTTCAAACAAATGTCTCATCTCAAGTTTATCTCCCTTTTTAACGCCTGTAAAAAGAGCGCATCCGTCAGAATATGTCAACGCAACCGGTTTTCTGTTCTTTTTCAGCTCGATTCGGTTGCCCATCCAGTCGTATGTGCGAATCCGGTATATACCGGCTTTCTTGGCGGTAACAAGGATGGAAAAATCATTCGGATAACCGATCTCAACCCTGGCGCTGCGGTCGTTCTTGTTGATGGGCATATTCACGGTCACATTCTTGCCCCTGGTGGTGACAATTCGATCCCATACCAGCTGCAGGGCCTGAGGGGCGGTTCCCACACAGCATCCGGCAATGGCGCGAAACCGCTGCAGAGACACACTGTTCGGCTCACCGCCGCCGGACCAGCCGCCCACCACCCGCTTGTCTATATCCTTCCAGGTATGACCGTTTTCGTCTTCCCTGGAATTATCCACGCTCACAAAGGAGCCGTCCTGTACCTGCTGCTCGGTCAGCTGGTTTCGCAGGTATTTATGAACAACATCCCAGTAATCATAACCGCAGTCAATCAGCTCAAGACTGCACTGAATCATATCCTTGATGCAGCAGGTCTCACAATGAACTTCACTCTCCGGATACCACTGGGCATACTCCGGTACCCAGCCGAATTCAGAGGAAATCCGTTTTACATAGTTATAGATACTGTTGGCTTTTTCAATATAAAAATCATTATCAATCATCCGGCCCAGTCGCGCAAGTCCGGAAGCAACCCAGACCGCGGAATGAACATGGCCGAAAAATTCACCTTTCCAGTTGAAATACCGGGAAAGACCAAGCAGGTGGTTGGCCATGCCTTCGGCCAGGTCCAGCGCCACTTCATCCCTGGCCATTTCAGCCCGAACCACAATGGAATGAAGCATCATGCCGTTTCGGATCGACATCTCACCGCGGCCGGTAACGCGTTCCGGATCCCAGCCCTTGTCCCGCAAATAGACATCACCGGGAAATTCATAAATCTTGTCCGCGTACGGATAATCCCCGCTCCAGAATGTCCGGATTTTTCGCTGAACCACGAGCTTGCGCATTCCGCGAATCAGTTCCCTGGAGCGTTTTTCCACTTCCTTGTCTTTGGGGTTCTCCTCCAGTGCACGGTTCAGCGCACCAAGAATATAAGCCATCTCATGAAACGATGAGTGGTTTGTGGCCGACCACGGATAGTCTTCATGGTAACGAAGTCCCATGGGGCCCCAGGATTTCAGCAGATGGCGGCGAAAGGCTTTCTCCACTTTCAACGCCTCCGCGTTCTTACCCAGAATATGACGACAGGCCACAATGGCCTCATACCAGCTTGCAATCAGCTCGGCATCGTCAACCCGCACGTGCTTGGCATATGCCGGGGCTTCATTAATTTGCACAAACCAGTACGGCAGGTAGTCATATTCTTTGTCCACCATCTGCGTCATATACCACTGCGCACGTTTGGCAACCGCTTTCAAATCAAAGGTTTCGTATTTCTTCATTACCCTCTTCCTCCTCTGCGGCCCGTTCCGGGCCTGGTTTCAGTGAACTGTATATTCGTACAAAGCATAGGTCAACGGATCGCTGAGTTTAAACTCAAGCATTCCCTCTTCGCTGACCTGTCCATTAAAATCCGCTCCTGCACCTGCTACAAGCCTGCAGCTGACATCCTTGCCGGCAAGCTGCCAGGTTGAAAGCCGGGCGCTGCTGCGATCGGTTCTCTCCCGGAACACCTGGAAAAAACCCGAGTTTTCCCCTATGGACTGAAAACCGGTCCAACTGTTTCCGCGAGGCGGTTCGCCGATGGGAAAAATCTTTCCACTGTGGATCCGGCTCTGGTTTTTCTTGTAATTGTCGATAACAGGCGCAATGTCAAAGGCCTCTTCCGGAAGATTGGATGCTTCCAGCCAGGCCAGGGGCTGGGCCATCATGGTCACGGCAAAGCAGTATTCAAAGAAAATGTTTGCCGGTGACAGTTTGTCCGCCGGACGGTACTGATCCTGGTTGCGCCACCGGTTGAGGAATTCCATCTGCAGCCGCTGCGTGGGCACATACCGGGAAAGCATCCACAGCGTCCGGAGCGTCCAGTGCGGATAATAGTTAAACCAGTCTGTGTAGCGGTTTTCCACAAACACATTGCCGAATCCGGTAAAAAAATGATACCCGTACCTTCGGCCCGCGGTCACGTCCAGGTTGAAGACCGCTTCACCGTCTGTCTCATCAATTACACGCTGAAAAAGTGAACTGAGGCGAACCTCGGAAAATTTATCCTGCATTTCAACGCAATCAATCTTGAACATGCGAACACCATACTTCTTATAGATATCCACCAGGATTTCAGCGTCCCGCTCCCAGTTGATATAATTATCCGTCTTGCTTGGTGAAAACCACAGGCAGAGTTCTATCCCCAGTTCCTTTCCCTTTTCCACTACCGGCTCCAATCCATTGGGGAATCGTTCAGCATCGACCTCCCATGTATCCTCGGCAGCCCACATATTATCGTGTGACCCCTCACGGACCGATGCTCCAGATGCACCTTTCTGCCACCCATCGTCGATCTGAAAGTGCGTCACGCCCAGCCGCGCACCGGCCTCAAATTCCTTGAACGCAAACTCCTCACTGACCATGGCATCCCGGTTCCGGTCTCCCCAGGTATTGAGCATAATCATTTCATCCCGTCCCGGTTTGCGCAACCGAAGATGCTCCTGGTATTCACGGAGTTCCACCAGCAGGTTTTCCTCCCCACCCGAAGCCAGCCCTGTCACAAAGCCGTATCCCGGCACCCATTCATCCTCACGCAGGTCACTTGGATCCACACCCAGCCCGAGCACAAACACTTCGCCGAACTTGGAGCAGGCCAGAAAATCACACCCCGCATTGGCCAGTTGGACATCTGTGCAGGGGGCCTCCTTGACAATAAAGAATCCCGCATCATCAGTCACCGATGTGGCCAGCAATATGTTCCCGGGCTGATAATTCCGGTAGAGATACGGAATCAACTCGTGGACCACAACCAGCTCGTTTCGACGGTCTGTGCCGTCGTAAAAGCGAATCACACGCATGTCCAGATGCCGGTCAAAGTTTGTAAACTGTTCGATCACCGGGCCCGGAAGGGCTCCCCATTCATACTCTTTCATGGTGCCGACATTCAGCAGAGCCCCCGGCTCCAGATATTCAGCCCGCCAATGCGCATCGGTCGTTCCTTTGAGCTCATAATGACAGGCAACCGCAGCAACTCCGGGATAAATCCTGAAAATCCGCCGGATGTGAAGGGTATCAACCCGATACTGCACAACCACTCGCATATGTTCGGGGATTACAGTCGTAGCCTTGATTTCTTCACATGAAAATGATCCATCCTCCGCAGTTACCTTGCGGGTTTCTTTGTTGTCCGGCAGAATCAGGTCCGGGGCTTCGCCAGCCAGCTCCCAGCAGGTATTGTCCCGCTTATCCGTCATGGATCGACTGTGCAGGTGTCCATTGTTCCAGGTATACTCCCTGCGCATGCAGTCGTTTTCAATAATAAAAAGATCGTCTTTTCTTTTAGCATTACAATTCATATCCTGTTTCCATTCATAAATCTGGTTGCATGACATTTGGATCTTTTAAAGGGCTTTACTAAAGGTCTCAAAGGCGATCGCTGCTCATTTAAACATCTGCCTGTGCAGATTTTAAATGAGGAATTATACGTTTTTATACCATGGGTTCAAGTCAATTTGAATTATTCTCCGCGGCCTTTAAGCAGGATCCATACGGTGCGGAGTATGATCCGGATATCCATTCCCAGGGTCCATTGATCAATATAAGCCAGGTCCTGCTCCACGATCCGATCAAAATCTTCAACCGTGCCCCTGCCGGAGACCTGCCACATCCCGGTCAGGCCGGGGCGTATGGACAGCCGTCGCCGCTGGGATGCGGTATATTGTTTGACTTCATCCTGCAACGGCGGCCGGGTGCCGACCAGGCTCATGTCACCGCGGAACACATTGAAAAACTGTGGCAGCTCATCAATCGAGTATTTTCGCAAAAATCGACCGACCCGGGTAATTCTCGGGTCGTTTTCCATTTTAAAAATTGCTCCGGACATCTTATTCTTATTCATGAGTTCCTCTTTGCGGTCCTCGGCATTCGTGTACATGGTCCGGAATTTATAGATACGGAAAAGGCGTCCGTTCTGGCCCACGCGTTTTTGTTTAAAGAAAACCGACC
Source organism: uncultured Planctomycetota bacterium (assembly GCA_964524955.1). GTDB lineage: Bacteria > Planctomycetota > CAZGEP01 > CAZGEP01 > CAZGEP01 > CAZGEP01. Next base: position 14,429 of record CAZGEP010000120.1, read on the forward strand.
CTTTTGAATCCATGCGGATGGCAATGGCCACAGGAATCAGCAGGATGGCGGTTATCAGAAGCCCGATAAGGGATACCACAATATCCAGTGTACGCTTGAATATGGCCTGGTCCCGGTCCAGACTGATAGTATGCAGTGTCAGCAGATAATAATCCTCCAGCCGGGTGATGGCGGTACGCGAGATGGTCAAGTCAAAGATATCCAATACAAACCGTGCGGTAATTCCCATTTCTTCGCAATTCTGCACCATTTGTTCTGCATGGCGCATATCCTCTTTTTCCAGGCAGAGAACCACTTCATCCACGACATTGTTTGATACCATTTCCCGGAAATCATACAGCGGGACACAGACATCCATGCCGGAAACATGTCCGCAAAGCATCTGTTTATCTCTGTCAAAATCCACCACCCCCTTGACCTTGAGCGCCCATTCCTTGTGCGATTCAAGAATTTCTCGAATCCTGTTCGCCCGTTCCCTGTTCCCCACAATAAGTATCTGTCGAAAATTATATCCGCGGGTACGAAAAACCGACTGAAGCTTCTTGATAACCATTTTCCATACCAGCAGCGCGGTATAGTTTATCACGATAAAGGTGCCGAAGTATCCGCGGCTGAAATTATACTGCTTGAATATAAAAACAGATGCTGCGCAAATCAGGGCACCGAGAAACAGCGCATAGGTCAGCCGTGTGACGATGGCGGCAAACGATACGGTCCGAAGCGATGTGTAGAAGCCGGAAAAGGAAAGGGTAAATGCCCATGCCGGAACAATGACCAGCAGCATCCACAAATAACTGGAGAGCGGAAGAAGGTCCTGCAGGAAAAGATACGGAGCCAGCACTCCAGACACCCAATATGCAACAACGAATGAACTGGCAGTTATGAGTAAATCGACAGCTTTGCTTACATAAGATACTACGATGGAATGTTCACGAAGCATTACAGTGCCCCATTAAACTGTGAAAGAAATGCACAACAATGACTGGTACAATTTACACACTCCATATATTTTTCCGTTGAATTGCAATCATCCGTTCCCATACGGGTAACAATAGTCCTTGATCAAGCGCCTTTAGCATAAAAATGGCCGTATATTTTTTAAGAAAA
>CAZGEP010000121.1:0-8826 GCA_964524955.1 uncultured Planctomycetota bacterium
GCTGGGCCCACCCCAAGGAATCGCCTCTCGGATACGGTGTGGAGCGGACGACGGTTTATCATCGCCTGGCTGAGGCTGGATACGCGGTCCTCTGCTTTGATCAATGCGGGTTCGGGCTGCGTCTGCTCGAAGGTCGGGATTTTTACAAAAAGCATCCGAAATGGTCGCGCCTGGGGCGTATGGTACATGACGTGCATTCGGCAGTGGACTTTCTGGTAGACGGCAGGGGCAAGGCAAAGCGCAAACTCCCCGCGATACGGAAAGACCGGGTATTCGTGCTGGGATATGCCCTGGGCGGCATGACCGGCCTGTACGCGGCAGCCCTGGATGAGCGGATCGCGGGCGTGGCCTCCTTTGCCGGTTTTACGCCGCTTCGCACGAACACGGATGAGAAAGTCACAGGCGGCAACCGGCGCTGGTGGGAACTGCACGCGCTCCATCCGCAGCTGGGACTCTTTTACAGACGGGAAGCAGGCATTCCGTATGACTTCGACGACGTACTTTCATTAATCGCGCCGCGGCCCTGCCTGATTACGGCTCCCAGCCGGGATCGTTTCGCAGATCACGAGGAGGTGGTCTCCTGCGTGAACCGGGCCAAAGCGTTCTGGAAAGAAGCCGGAAAACCCCGGAACATGACACTGACAACCCCGAACGATATCAGCCGCTTCCAGGCCGCGCAGCAGGACCGGTTTCTGGAGTGGGCAAAACGAGTAGTCCAACAGAAAAAGTAAGGAGAACAGAATGAAGTCAGCAGAGAGGTGTGTGAATATTATTTGTATCATGTGTCTTTTTTCAGTATGGGACGTCAGGGGAAATGCAGAGGAGAAACCCGTTCACATCAACAGCCGACGGGAACTCTTTGTCGACCGTCACCTGGTTGATTCCATGAAGAACACATCCTTTCGGCTGCATGAGCCGCACCCGCTTCCGGTTGCCGCGTCACCGCTTCCGGTGTTCTACACAACCGTGATCAAAGACGGGGATCGATACAGGGCCTATTACCGGGATTACATTCCGGGATACACCGGCACACTGAAATCCGGCAATCCGGGTGAAATCACCTGCTACGCCGAGAGCGCTGACGGGCATGAGTGGGCCTTTCCCGACCTCGGCGTGATTGATGTCAAAAGCAGCCGGGGCGGAAACGTGGTGCTTCACGAAGCGCCGTTTTGCCATAACTTCACCCCCTTTCTGGATACAAAGCCGGGCGTCGCCGCGGATCAGAAATACAAGGGACTGGCGGGACTGCACGGTACCGGCGGTCAGTTTGCCTTTGTTTCAGCCGACGGTATTCACTGGCGCAAGCTCAAAAATCAGCCGGTGATTACCTACAAACCGGCCATTAAGGGAGACTTTGGTTTTGATTCTCAGAACATTGCGTTCTGGTCTGAAGCCGAAGGAAAGTATGTTGCCTATTTTCGGACATATCATACACGATACGGTCTGCTTCGAACCATCAACCGGACCACATCAACGGATTTTATTCACTGGAGTCAATCGGTTCCTACGCAGCCCAATCTGCCGGGCGAGCATCTATACACCAGCCAGATTCAGCCCTGGTTCAGAGCGCCGCATATCTATATCGCACTGCCCACGCGGTTTGCGTACAACCAGCTCAAGGGAAAAAAGGTCAAGGGAAATATCGGTTCCACGGATATTCTCTTCATGGCATCTCGCGCCGGATCGGATCGCTTTGACCGGCTTTTCAAGGAGGCCTTGATCCGACCGGGACTGGACAAGAACGCATGGAACAACCGCGCCAATTACACGGCCCTTAACGTGACGCCGACCGGACCGGCGGAGATGTCGATCTATCACAAAAACAGCCATCGCTACGTGCTGCGGACCGATGGTTTTGTCTCTGTGCGCGCCGGTTACAAGGCCGGAGAGCTGATAACAAAACCACTTGTATTCACCGGCAGCTGTCTGGAGGTCAATTACAGCACCTCCATTGCGGGAAATCTCAGTGTCGAGATTCAGGACGCAACAGGAAAAGCGGTGCCGGGATTAAGTCTGAAGGATTGTCAGGCAATGATCGGAGACAGCATTTCGGCAACCGCGAAGTGGGAAGGGAATCCGGACCTCGGCGCTCTGTCTGGAAAACCGGTACGGATTCGTTTTGTTCTCAAAGACGGTGATTTGTATTCCTATTGTTTTAAGGAAAAGAAAACGCAATGAACTTGGAGTAAAAGGCATGAAGGCGCTGCAGCATGCGGGATACCATACCAGCGGCATTGGCAAATTTCATTATCTGCAGACCTGGCCGTGGAAAACCCCTCGCGGAAAAGTGCTGGATCTGCATGGCATGAAAGACCAGATGAAGGAATACGGGTTTGACGAGATCTGGGAAACCGCCGGTAAACAACTGATGCTCAAAAATTACTGTGACTGGTCAAAATACCTTGATGATAAAGGGCTGCTGGAAACGTATCTTGATTTTGTGGAAAAGGCGGGACCGAATTCACCGTATGCGCTTTCTCCGGGCGCGGAAAATGCGGATCAGGATATGGGGAATGCGTTTTCGTTGGATGAGGCGGATTACATGGACATCGTGACGGCGGATAAAATCATCGAGCGTATCAAGGAGCGGCCTTCAGATAAACCGTTTTACCTATTCGGATCTTTCTGCAGTCCGCACAAGCCCTTTGACCCTCCCCTTTCATATCTGGACAAAGTCGATTACGAAGAAAGGGATGATTTTATTCCGGGCGAACAGGAGCTTACCGCTGAAGCCAGAAGACAATTGTGGAAGAAACGGAGAGCTTACAAGGCGATGATCCTTCTGATCGATGATCAGGTCGGCAGGATATGCGATACGCTGGAAAGTGAAGGTATCCTGGATGATACGGTCATTCTTTTTACCTCCGATCATGGTGAGATGCTGGGGGATCACGGTCGTATCCAGAAATCATCATACTATAAGGAATCTGTGCAAGTTCCCTGTCTGATCCGGCATCCCGACCACCTGGAACGCAGGGAGATAGCGGATCCGGTTGAAACGAATGATATTGTCGCTACGATTCTGGAGATTGCCGGGCTGGATCCCCAGGCAGCGCTTTCCATGAACTGGCCGGGTTTTCAGGACAGGATTCCCTGCCGGTCTCTTCTCCCGGCGCTGACGGAGAATAAGAAAATACGGGAGATGTCCTTCTCGGAGTGTAACGGCGCCTGGGAGATGACCTTTGACGGCCGGTATAAATATATCCGGCATATTCATTATGCCAGGCCCGGGGGGTACCGGGAGGAATTGTATGATTTGAAAGAGGATCCTTGTGAACAGCGGAACATGATCGCGGATCCGGAACTTGCCCGGCAGATAAAGAAACACAGGGATTACCGGGATTATATCAAGGATTATTATCAGCCATGTCAGACCTCCTGGGCGGAACTGCATCTGTAACCTTTTTCCGCCTGGAGAAGAATAATATCCAAAGCATGACTCCGCCGGAGTGCCGGCGGATAAAGAACCGTGATCTGAACGAAGGGCTGGCGAGGGTGTCGGACTTCATGGGCGGCGGCTTCCGATCAAAGAGTGTAGTCGCAGGTTTTCTGGCCGCTGAGAACCTCCGTTATCTGGCGGAAGCGGAGGGCATTCATGTGTGCCAGGGAAATATATGGAGCCAGTACGCGATTGACAACCAGGACGGCGACGGTTCCCTCTGCTATCCGTACTATCCGTCGACGGAGCACTTCTGCAAACCTGCGCAGCGAGGTTCCGATTTTATCGACTGCGTGAACCTCGACGGCTGGACCGTGGACTTCCTGGCCGCGCGGAGACAGGGCCTTGCGGACGGTTTCAACAGCCGCATGGGCGTTGGTCCCATTGAAACCATCGGGGCCTTCGGACCGGATCGGGGTCTCGATCAGATGATGGCGACCACGGCATCGCACTTTGACGACGGTTTCGCCCGCAACGGCTTCGCCTGGATCATGTGCTGCTGGGAGAAATCAACCAGAAGCAGACGCGCCCGCAGGATCAACCCGTGCAGCTCAGCGCGCTGGAAGAAATACACAAAGACCTGATTTTCCGGCGTTATCCGGAAATGAGATGAGCAGAGCAGATGTCGAACACCAAACGAACACTTACCGAGGAGAAGCCGTCATGAACCAGAGAGAACCCTCAAACAGAAGAACACGCCAGGGGCATGCTCCTGCAGCCGGACATACGGGCAGAAGACCGTCCATCTCCGGAGCGCCGGTGTCCGGCGCAGACGCACTTGGCCGCAGGCTCCCCCTGCCGACGGAAACCGGCCCCCTGCGGTCGGACCGCTACGTCGGCATCTTCTACTTCCTTTTCATCAATTTCGATGGTCCGGTGTTTGACAACACCAGGATTCTGGAGGCTTATCCGGATGTGGAGTGGGCCGGAGAAAGCCCGCCCTGGGGCCCGTTCAGTCACCCCCATTTCTGGGGGGAGCCGCTCTATGGCTACTACAAGGTCAGCGATCCGTGGGTACTCCGGCGTCACGCGCATCTGCTCTTGGATGCCGGTGTCGATTTCGTGATTTTCGACACCACCAATACCAGCCATTACCCGAACCTGATGCCGGTGATTTTCGACACCTGGATGGAGCTTCGCCGGGCCGGCGACCGAACCCCCCAGTGCGTCTTCATGGTCAACACAGACGCCGGGAAGCGGGCACAGGACATCTACGAGAGCTTCTACTGCAACGACGCCTGGGCCGACCTGTGGTTCCAGTGGCACGGCAAGCCACTGATGATCTGCGATCCCGCCGAGGCGTCCCTCGAGCTGCGCGAGGCCTGTACGCTCCGCAAGGCGCACTGGCCCTTCACCTTGGTGAACACCCGTAACGCATGGCACTGGGAGGCGGCCTATCCACAGGTCTATTCCTATGTCGACGATCCCGCTCGTCCCGAGGAGGTTAACGTATCCGTGGCTCAGAACCTCTCTGCGGACCCGGACGCCCATGTTACGATGATGAACTGGCCGGATGCGCGAGGCCGCCATTTCCACGACGGCGCGCTCGATCCGGATCCTGCCGCCGTCCTGCGCGGCGCCAATTTCCAGGAGCAGTGGAAGCGGGCATTCGAACTCGATCCCGAGATCGTGTTCGTCACCGGCTGGAACGAATGGATAGCCTGCCGCATGGAAAGGCTCGGCAAGACATTCAGCGACAAGGGCCTCTTCTGCGATCAGTACAACATTCCCAACAGCCGCGACGCGGAGATGGCACGGGGGCCTCTCGGCGACAACTTCTACTGCCAGATGGCTGCGAACATCCGGCGGTTCAAGGGCATCGAACCCTTGCCGCCTGCGTCAGCGCCCAGTACCATCGACATTGAAGGCCCGCTGGCCCAGTGGGATTCGGTGACTCCGGAATATCGCGACCATCCTCTGGAGACGATCCCGCGGGATTTCCCCGGCTGCGGAGGTCTTCACTATACCAACTCCACAGGCCGCAACGACCTCGACACGATAAAGGTTGCCCGGGACTCGGATACGGTCTATTTTCTCGCCACCACGCGCAATCCTCTCTCGCCGCATACCGGCCCCGACTGGATGCAGCTCCTGATAGATTGCGACCTCGATCCCGCGTCAGGCTGGGAGGGATTCAACCTGCTCGCCCGAGTCTCGCCGGACGACTCGGCACACGTGCGGCGGTGGAACGGCGCCTGTTGGGACAAGCCTGAAAGCATCGGCTTCTCGGCGGGAGAAATATCCGTCCAGTACGCCATTCTCCGCGTAATTCTGGGGGGGACTCCGGGATTGCGGTTCGAGTTCAAGTGGGTCGACAACATCGCGTTGCCGTGCGACATCCTGAATTTTTACCTGAACGGGGATGTTGCGCCGCTGGGCCGGTTCCGATATCATTACAATGAGTTCAACCCGAATTGAACCTGGAAAAACAACGAAGGAGTAATGTCATGAAGAAACTGTATGTATGCGCGACAACAGGACAGGATCATTGGTCGGGAGCTTTAGCCTCAGCGAATTCGGCAGGCACGGACGGGCCGCTGAAAACCCTGATGGCAGCAAAAGCTGTCGTCAGACGAATGCGGGTTGAGATGACCGAAAGCGAGGAGATCGAAGTTATATTGCGCGGTGGCGTGTATCCGCTTACGCAGACGCTGGTCTTTGACAAGTCCGATTCCGGATTCGGACGCACTGAGAACAAGTATGCTCGAACTTGGCCGGTCATATGGCGCGGTGCAGATGGTGAAGATGTGACGATCAGTGGAGGACGACCGCTCTGTGAATGGCGAATCGAGAGCTTGAACGGAAAAACCGTATGGCGGGCGGATGCGCCCTGGCTGGAGCCGGGCGCGAATGCGGTTCGCCAACTCTGGGTCAATGGCGCTCGACGCCCCCGGGCGCGACTGCCCAAGCAGGGCAGCTACCGTGTCAAAAAAGCGCTGGATACCAACTACGAAGGCACGCACCATCAAACACTGCGCAGAGGATCGCGCCGGTTTGTTTATCATGAGGGCGATATCGATCCGAACTGGTCGAACCTGACATCCGTGGATCTTCAGTTTCGTGCCCTGTGGGTCAGTCCGCGGGCCATGCTGACGCATGTGGATACGGAAAATCAGATTGCCTGGATCGATCGCGATCCGAATATCCGGCTGGAATATTCACCGGGGGATGGCCTGGATTACGTGGTGGAGAATGTCCTAGAAGCGTTAAGCGAACCGGGCGAATGGTGCGCGGATCCTGCCGGCCGGTGCATCTGGTACTTACCGCTGCCGGGAGAGTCGCCGGATGATCTTAAAGCGATTGCCGGCGGGTTGGAACAACTGTTTGTGATGGAAGGCACCCGTTCGCTGCGGTTTGAGAATCTTACGTTCTCGCATACCGAATGGCGGCCTGATCCAGGAAATCCCGTGGCCTGTCAATCCTCCACAACGGTTTTCGGTGCTGTATGCGTAAAGGGAGGCTGCGAATCCATTGCATTTGAGAACTGCCGGATTGAACACGTCGGTGGCTATGGACTGGAGTGCCTGAATGGAGCGGCGGATGTCACCTTTCGCCACGGCGTGTTGCGCGACCTGGGGGCGGGTGGCGTTAAAATCTGGCATGGTTGCAGGCGCTGTATGGTTGAACATTGCGAAATTTATGATGGCGGCCATGTCTGGGCCAGTGGAGTGGGGGTGATTATCGGACAGGCCAGCGGTAATCGGGTCGCCCATTGTCATATTCACGATTTCTATTATTCCGGGGTATCGGTCGGATGGAACTGGGGATATGAGGAGAGCAACGGGTACGGCAATGTGGTTGAGTGGAATCATATTCACGATCTGGGCAAGGGAGTTCTCTCGGATATGGGCGGAATTTATCTGCTGGGCCATGCCGCCGGTACGCGGGTGTGCCACAATCACATTCATGATATCCACTGTCTGCGTTACGGCGGATGGGCCATCTATCCGGATGAGGGCAGCAGCGATCTTTTGATTGAGAACAATCTCTGCTACAACACGGACCGGGATCTCTTTCACCAGCACTACGGCAGTAACAATATTGTACGCAATAATATTTTTGCCCGAGGAGAAGAAGCCGTGTTCCGGTATTCAAAGATGGAGAATCATACAGGTATTGTATTTGAGCGCAATATCTTTGTTGCGCGCGGAACCCCGATGACACGCGGTGTTACAGGGGACAGATGGCTGCCGCATCAGGTACAGTTCATAAACAATCTCTACTGGTGCGAAGGTGGTGCGGTCCGTTTTCTAGGCAATTGCTCGCGCGTGGTGGCCACGCAGCCCTTTGACCAGAGCTACATGGGTGAGGCCGAACGCTTTGAACCGCTGCCGCAGAACAATGTTCCGGTCCGACTGATCCATGAATCCGGGGGCAGAAAACTGTCTTCTGAGAATGCCGTTAAGTGTACCGGCGTGCGTGAAGGGGAGATGCTTACCATCACCGGGCGGTTTTCTGAATCTGTGGTGGATATGGCTGGAGGGGATCCGCTGTGGAGGCGGCCCCGGATGGAAGTCTTTCTCAAACCCTTTTCGGGGTGTCCGGCCGTGGCTCAGTTTGCGGTGGCGGACAACAGTGACAAAGGCATGCTCTGGCACTGCTGTCCGGTGCCGGATGCCTTTGAGTGGAACGCCTGTGCAGAGAAAACAGACAAGGATGGCTGCTGGACTGTGAAAATTACCGTATCGCTCTCCGCCATTGAAGCATGGGTCCGCACGTCCTGCGCGCTGCCGGAAACAGATACTGCTCAGTGGCGCTGGCTTGGCGGCGCAGCCCTTGTTCCGGAGTCTGTTTCATTTGATCAGTGGAAAAACCACACCGCTGAGATGGGAGGCGTAGTCGCAAATCCGCTTTTTGTAGATGCCGAGAACCTGGATTTTCGGCTGAAACCGGAATCACCGGCCCTGGACCTCGGCTTTGTTCCCTTTGATGTTCCTGGTTTAACAGATAGATAATTTGCCGGGATTTTATTGTTAACATATTGAGGAATGAAGTATATGTCAAAGAATCAAACGTATTACATAGATGCATGGACTGGCCGGGACGACAACGACGGCCTGTCACCTCAGCGTCCGGTCAGGACATACACGAAAGGAAGGTTTGTGCCGGGTGATACTGTGCTATTCAAACGCGGCACTATTATCCGGGCTATGCTGAAAACTGAAAACGGCACAGATAAAAATCCGATTACATACGGAGCTTACGGAACGGGGGAGCCTCCGGTATTTCTTGGGTCTGTCGCGGCAACCAACCCGCTGCACTGGGTGGAAGAGGATTCCCGGCGATGGCGATACACGAAGTCTTTTTTGAGTGAGGTGTGCAATATTATTTTCAACCACGGCGAATCCTGCGGAGAGCTGTGTTGGAACCTTTCTGAGATGCATCGT
>CAZGEP010000121.1:8836-15515 GCA_964524955.1 uncultured Planctomycetota bacterium
TTAATTTTCAGTTCTTCCGTAGTAAAAGGCTTAAGATGCATCGTGCCGGTCAGTGGCACTTCACCGGTGCCGGAGCGACCTCCTCGGGATCGCGACGAAAGAAGGCGGATCCACAGGACGCCCGGCTATACCTCTGCTCCCCGGCCAATCCGGCTGAGGAATATGAAGATATCGAATGCGCGCTCTGGGGAGAGCGAAGACTTGTCAGCGCTGAGAAGCATGTTATTCTGGATGGTCTTTGTTTTCGCAACGCCGGGGTGCATGGGTTTCACGCCTCCAATCCGCGCAGCGTGATTATACGCAACTGCAGGTTTCAGCACATCGGCGGCGCGGTGCATACACCGGAGTGCCGCGTCCGTTTCGGAAACGGTGTGGAATTCTGGGACGGTGCCAGAGATGTAACCGTGGAGAACTGCATTTTCGACAATATCTACGACGCAGGTGTTACACACCAGGGGGGCGAGACCCGTAATATTCCGGAGCGTATTTTCTTTCGGGACAACCTCTTTGTCGATTGTGGTCTTGCCGCCTATGAATGCCGTGAACCATCACGCGATATCTACTTTGAACACAATACCTGTATCTGTTCCGGCGGGGGATTTCATATGCAGGGAGAATCGCCGCCCCGAAAAAGCGCAATCTCTGTACGGGTAGAGAATGGCGAGTTGATTGAAATGGTGGAATGGCCGACTCGTTCCGCGCTTGAAACCGGAACCGTCACTCCAATCGATGTGGGACACCACATACTCGTATGGCGCATCAAACGGGGTACACAGCCCGGCCCGGTCTATATTCGGAACAATCTCTTCTGCGAAACACCCTACGGAGCAGCATTCTACGCGGTCATCCATCCCGAAGACCTTCGGCATTTTGTTCTTGAGGAAAACGCCTACTGGCAGACAAGCGGCAGGCTGCTGACATGGATGAGTGGCCGTGGAGAAAACGATTATGAAGAATCGCAACGATGCGCAGATGCCTTACCGGGTAACCTATAACCAGGACTGCTCGCATCTATTTGCAACACTCAGCAAAGGAAAGCGAAAGATCACATCTGCCGACGTGGACAGGATGGTGGATGAGGTTGCCGAAGGAGGCGCGGAACTGATGCTGATCAATCCGAACAGTCAGATCGGCCGGGTAAATTATCCCAGCAAGGTCTGGCAGACGTTCTACGACGGCCGGAAAGACCTGGACGGATGGCTGATACAAATGAAACACCTTGCGGAACAGGACTGCGATTACCTGAAACGGGCCCTGCAGCGTTGCCGCAAAAAGCAGATAGGTGCCGGCGTGTCGATTCGGATGAACGATACGCACAATACACCCTGGCCGGATGATCCCGTGCACAGCGATTTCTATCGCAATCACCCGGAGTGGCGTATTTCCGCGCCATACCGTCCGGATGGCCCCTATGCCACGGTCCATGCCATGGATTATCGCAGACAGGAAGTCCGCGATTACTTTATGGCACTGATCCGCGAAATTATTACGGATTACAAACCGGACGTGCTGGAGCTTGATTTCATGCGCTGGCCGCTTTATTTCCCGCTGGGCACGGGGCGCGAAAACAGTCCGATTCTGACCGCGTTTATCCGGGATGTCCGCAAAGCGGCAGACCGGAAGATGTTCCTGACCGCACGCGTGCCTGTGACCCCGGCAGCCGCGCTGGACCGGGGACTGGATGTGGCTGCCTGGGCGCGGGAACAGTTGGTGGACGGGCTGGTGGCTACCGCGCATTTCAATACAGCATGGGATATTGATTTTGCTGCATGGCGGCGCGTTGCCGGTCAGCACGTCCGGCTTTATGCCGGGATGGAGTCCTGTGCGTTCAGCCCGGAAGGATCGAACCGCTGGGTCATGGGGCGGGACGAACATCTGATGCGCGGATTTGCTGCAGCAAACTATGCCAAGGGCGCGGACGGTATTGCAATGTTTAATTTCTTCTGCGCGCGCCCATGGACAAAGAAAGAACCCCTCTTTTCCGCGATCCGACAGATGCGAAATCCAGCCAGGCTGCGTGGCAAGGCGAAATCATACGTGCTTACCGCGGCTGCGGGATACTGGCACCTGGGAGAAACGGACGGGCCGCTCCAGGTCCCGCGCCTTTGCCCCACCCGCAACCCGAAAGCCTTTCATATCAGTATCGGCGATGAACCGGACGGTCTGACTATTGAAGTGGAAGTTGTTCTCGATAAAATCGGCAAGGTTTCCCCGGACCGCTTCCATCTTCACATTAACGAAAAATCAGCCGGTCATGGTCGGAAAATACGGCCCTTCCCGGGCATTCCGAAGGGCAAGCCGATCCGTGCGGTGATTTTCCAGGCCACATCAGCGATTTTCCGGCCGGGAATCAATACCCTTGTTTTTCGCAATGACGGTCCGACAGTGAATGTGTCGGCTTTGCTTGTCCAAATTATGGAGCAGAATCAATTGCTCCGAAATCCGTAGAAGGAAATTCCTTCTGATGATAACGAAAAGAGGTGCATGTATGAACCATTCGATGATACGAGTGAACCGAAATACCTTTTGCCATTTCCTGTGGCTGTTTCTGATGTCGATAACCTTAATATGTCCGCCTGGTGCGGAAGGAGAGGACAATATGAAAATGAGAAGCCTCAGTCCGCCGGTATTGCTTCCGGACGGCACGGAATTCAAAACCTGGGAGCCGTCTTCAGGCCTGAAGTTTTCGCGCACGTACTACGTGGCACAGAAAGACCCGGCTGCAGCAGACACCAATCCGGGAACCAGGGATGAACCGTTTAAGACGATCAGCCGGTCGGCTGAGATTCTGCAACCGGGTGAACGGGTTGTCGTGGGTGAAGGAATCTATCGCGAACACGTTCGCATTCCCAGCGGGGGCACCGGCCCGACCAGGATGATCAGCTACGAGGCTGCACCCGGCTCGCGGGTGATCGTACGCGGTTCGGATGTGTTCCGTGAGAAGTGGACCCGGGAAGGGAAGAGCAAGACTGTCTGGCGGGCGAAGCTGGCCCCGAAGTACTTCAAGGGGTACTCTCCTTTCAGCAGTGACTGGCGCAAAGAGCCGCGCCCTGAAGACACTCAGGACTACAACCCCTTCGCCCTGGACAACCTGGTCCTCGACACCGAGAAGGCCAGGAAGCACTGGGGAAAGTTAAAGGACCGGGAGCCCTTCAACTTTGTGCGCGGACTGGTCTTCCAGAACGGGAAGCGCCTGGTCCAGGTGGGAAGCCGCACGAAGGTTGCCGCCAGAGCCGGAAGGTATTTCATGGACCGCGCTCGGCAGGTTCTCTACGTCAGGCCCTTCGGGGACGCCGACCCCAACGGGGAGACGATCGAGATCACCACCCGTGTCTCGTGCTTCTCGGGAACGAAGATCGAATTGGGGTTCGTGCGCATCAAAGGGTTCACCGTCGAGCACACCGCGGGGCCGTTCCCGGTTCCGCAGGTGGGGGCGATCTCCACCTGGCGTGGTCACCACTGGATCATCGAAGACAATACCGTGCGCTGGTCCAACGGCGTGGGCATTGACGGGGGCATGCAGACCTTCTTCGGCAACCTCAAGCGGCCGCGCCATCGCCTGGTCAGCCGCCACATCATCCGTCGCAATACGGTAACGAATTGCGGGATCTGCGGAATATGCAGCGCGGGGCGGACCATCGAGGCCCTGGTAGAGGACAACGTGTTGCGCGGCAATGCCTGGCAGCCCGCGGCGGTACTGCCGGAACTTGCCGGTATCAAGCTGCACCGCAACATTCGCACTCTCATCCGCCGGAACCTGATCGTCGAAACGCACAACGGATCCGGCATCTGGATGGACTTCGGCAACGAGAACTCGCGCTGCACCCGGAACGTAATTCTGCGGGCACGACCCGCGGAGCACCCCCTGGGGCTGGGAGCCATCTTTATCGAGGCTTCGATGGTGCCCAATCTGATCGACAGCAACTTCGTGTGGGGCAACTACAAGAACGGGATCTACGAGCACGACAGTATTCATCAGATATTCGCGCACAACCTGATCTGTGGCAACAGCGGCCACGCCTTCTACATAGGGGGCGGCCCGGTCAAGCGCCGGAACTACGGCCGCCGCGACTGGCCCGCCGGGGCTCATAAGGTCCGTAACAATATTTGCGCCGGTAATGCCGAACTTTACCGCATCAAGGGCCCTCGCGACGTGTCCGGGGATTTGACCGAAGGAGTAACCTTTTCCTTTGACCCGGAGAAACTGGAGCTCTCCTGGTCGGTTACGGGTGATCTGCCGGAGTGTAAACCGGTCAAGGCCGTGGTTCACGACTTCTTCGGCAGGAAGAGAGATCCGAAGAAGACAGTTCCCGGGCTGTTTTACGAACTCCCGCGTAGCAAGGCAACCATCCGGCTGTGGCCGGTAAATGATCCGAGCAGGAAGTAGGGCAGACGGATAGAAATAGTATCTGCGACTGGCTGTTGTACAGACCTCGAGTGTCGGATAGCGGATCGTTAGCCGACTGGAAGCTGGAGAACAATTAATCACTATGAGAGGAGGCCCGAAATTAAAAGCTCAATCATAAACAACTCAGGAGGAACCATTGTTATGTTTTCAGTAATGCTTTCGCTTGTATGTACCTGTGGCCCTGCACGCGCCGCAGACCCGCTGTCGTGGAAAGATCTCGGCACGGTCGAGCAGTTTGTCAACTATTGTCCTGATGACCTGGGGCGGCTCTTCGGTTCTCTTGATTTAAGCCGCAAGGATATGCTGGATGTGGCTGTTGCATGGAAACAGAGCGATAAGGTCACGGCCTGTAGAGCGCTTCTCGACTTCTACCGCAACGGAAACCAGACATCCTGGTATCGCAAACTGGAAATCCCTGCAGGCAAAGCATCCGTGAAAAGAGCAGATGAAATTCTGGCTGACCGGTATACGGGGATGGGCCAGACAGGCAGTGTTCCTCGTACCAGAGAGGGACATTTGAAATGGATGCACCGAGGACCTCTAAACGACTGGCAATTCTGTCTGATCGCGCTTAACCGTCATAAACACCTGTTGACTTTGTATTCCGCGTGGAAAGAGACAGGAAAGACGATATATCTGAAAAGGCTTGACCAGGACCTTCGCGACTGGATGATAGCTGCCGGCGGTCAGGGCGCCCCGTTTAAGACATCGCACCTGGAACCGGCTAACCGGATGCCGCGATGGGCGCGTCTCTTTTTCGCCCTGCAGCAGGAGGACACATTCCGACCGGCAACGCGTCTGCTGATGCTCTCATATATCCCTATCCATGGCGAGTATCTGACAAAGAACAAGAGCGGGCACAACTGGGCAACCATGACGCAGCTTGGAGCGCTACTGTGCGGTGTTTGCTGGCCCCAGTTCAAGCGGGCACCGGTCTGGCGTCGATCATCGCTGAAAACGCTTGAGGAGAACCTGAAGATGTCAGTGTATCCCGATGGAGCGCAAACAGAATTGACCGCATCATATCATATGGTTTCGCTTCAGCGAAGTCAGGCGGTTGCTGACCTCTTAGAACAGGCCGAATTAGAATTGCCTAACGCGTATGCGAAGCTGATCAGGGACATGTGGTCGTATGTCGCCGGCGCTATCCGTCCGACAGGAAGTTTGCCGCTCAACAACGATTCAGATCTCAAGGATAATCGCCGTCATCTTCGCGCTATTGCTGAATGTTGCAACATGCAGGATTGGCTCCATATCGC
This sequence comes from uncultured Planctomycetota bacterium, assembly GCA_964524955.1. GTDB lineage: Bacteria > Planctomycetota > CAZGEP01 > CAZGEP01 > CAZGEP01 > CAZGEP01. Next base: position 14,504 of record CAZGEP010000121.1, read on the forward strand.
TTCCAACGGCAAAGAAGGTTCTGCCCCGGCAGGGCATGCATCGCGTGTGTATCCGTGGGCCGGTCAGCTGATCTCGCGGGACGGCTGGGGGACGAAGGCGCAGTGGTCGTTTTTTGACTTCGGCCCGGCCGGCGTCGGTGGTCACCATCACGCCGATCACGGGCACCTCTCCATCCAGATCAGCGGAAAGGATGTTCTTGTTGACAGCGGTCGTTTTGCTTACCAGGGAAAACTGGCCGAGAAATTTCTCAAACCGTATGCCCGCCATACCCGCGGTCACAATACCATAATGATTGACGGAAAAGGACAACGATGCACTCCAGAAAAAGCCACCCGGCCTGCAAAGACGGGCAGTGATTTTGTGATTGCCCCTTCTTTCGACTTTGCACGGGCGGCTTGGAAGAATTATGAACACCTCAAAGGTAAGGCGACCCATTATCGATCTCTTGTCTATGTCCGAGGTTGCTTCTGGGTGGTTGTGGATCGGATACAGACGGATCGTCCGCGGACAATAGAAACGCTGTGGCATTTCCATCCTGACTGCCGGACAACAGTCAAGGAAAAGACAATTAATGCAGTCCACCCCGACGGCCCGGGCCTGCGGATGCTGCCGGTCGACAATCCCGCGGAGTCGGTGAATATTGTCAAGGGGGCTCTCAAACCCCATCCCCAGGGATGGTACAGCGAGCGATACAACAGCGCGGAACCGGCACCGTGTGCGGTATACAAGGCGCGCATAAAGCAGACTGCGACGTTTGGATGGGTGATTCAGCCGACGGTTGGTTCGAAGAAGATCACCAACGCTTCCATAACTGATGCTGACGGGGCGGTTCCCGTTGTCAACCTGCTGTTTTCGGACGGGGAGAAGAAGACGGTAACAATACCGGTGTTCAGGGGAAAACCGCAGGTAAGAACAACAGCACCCAATATTCCCCCAGAAGAGGAGGCTCAAGGCATGAAGAAGATTACCCCCGTAGTGCTCTCGGTTGATGAGTCCATCGCAGGGTTCGAG
>CAZGEP010000122.1:0-15433 GCA_964524955.1 uncultured Planctomycetota bacterium
TTACACGTTCCGGATTGGCCGGATTGTTCATAGTAGCTGTGCTTGGCGCACTCATATCCAGACTCCTTTATAAAGATAAACGATTCATAAATGGATCCAGGCAAAAGTCATGTGTAAAGTAACATTCCTGCGTTTTCTGTGCCTTTTGCGGCTACGCTTTGTAATTTTATCCTGTCAATCGTGTCTTTCGTTGACAACCTCTTTTTTTATAAATACAGTTCCTCGTACATGCTACGCATCTGTGATTCATTTTTTTCAGGCAGCTGTCGTAATATTTTTCAATCCAGTGTTACCTTTTCTTTGTAAACCGGAACATGTGTTTTCCAGCCGGTCTTTGACTCTACAAGTTCGCCGAAAGCCTTTGCACTCTCTTCGTCTCCATGAACAACAAATACCTTCCGAGGCGGGGTTTTAAGCTCTTTGAGCCATACGAGCAGTTCATTGCGGTCTGCATGGGCGGAAAACCCTTCAATCGTAACCAAGTGCGCGTTCACATCGTACTGTTCGCCAAATATCCGGACGTTTTTTCCCCGTCAAAAATCAACCTTCCGAGCGTGCTTACGGCCTGGTACCCGACAAACATGAGCGTGTTGGAGGGATCGGAAATTCCATTCTTCAGGTGATGCTTGATACGACCGCCGGTGCACATACCCGATCCTGCAATGATCATGAATGTCCCCTGCTTTTCATTGAGAGCTCTGGACTCCTCTGATGATCCGACAAACGTAAGTCCGGGAAAATCAAAGGGCGATCCGTATCTTCGCTGAAATTCCCTCATCTCATCATCAACGAGTTCAGTATACTTCTTGAAGACCTTGGTGATCTTAGTCGCCATGGGACTGTCCAGAAAGATTTCCATCTCAGGGATGGCTTTCTCAATACGGAGTTCATCAATGAAATAGAGAAGTTCCTGGGCTCTTTCCAGAGCAAAGCTGGGCACCAGAATACGGCCTCATCTTTTAAAGGCCTGATTGATGGCGTCTTTAATCTGTGACTTGGAGTCAATTACGTCACCATGATCCCGGTCTCCGTAGGTAGATTCAATCAGGACATAATCTGCCTGATCAAAGACCTCTGCATCACAGACAATCGGACGGTCCGGCCTGCCGATATCCCCGGTAAAGAGGATACTCCGTTTTTCACCCTTCAGCTCTGTCTCAATCCGAATGATTGAGGAACCCAGCACATGCCCGGCATCAAAGAATGTAACACAACAGCCATTACCGAAGTCAACAGGTTTGCGGTAAGAGACCGGTTTGAAGAGAGGGATGGTTTTTTGTACATCAGCCGTGCTGTATAACGGTTCATAGGGATATGGGCTTTTGCGGTTCTGTTTTCGGTGCCGCTTCTGCTTGAACTTGACATCTTCTTCCTGCAGGTGTGCAGAATCAAAGAGGATGATCTCAGCAATTTCCGCAGTGGCTGCTGTACAGTAGATATGTCCCGTGAATCCGTGTTTTACCAGCCGCGGCAGGAAACCGCAGTGATCCAGGTGTGCATGAGAGAGGCAGACCGCACGGATGCTCTCCGGTGGCACCAGGAATGGATCCCAGTTACGGGATGAATGCTTTCGTTCCTGATACATACCACAGTCAAGCAGAATCCGCATTCCATTAATATCGAGCAGGTGGCGTGATCCTGTCACGTTCTGCGCTGCACCCAAAAATCGTATATTCACTGATGTTCTCCCGCAGGGTTATTCTTTATCTAAAAAGTTTCTCACAATCCGCTGTGGACACTTTTGAACTATAGAATAAATTGCACTTTATGTAAAAAAACAAGTCAAAGGAAAAGATTGAACCACGAAAGTCACGAAAGAACTGACGGCTGATCACTTACCACTGAAAACAGATAGCTTAACAGGGGACCGCAGGTGAATTTACGCAGGCATCAAAATATAAATATTACGCAATTGACTTGCCACTCTCACTTGCCCTGGGGGCAAAGGCACAGCCTCTGCGTTTTCTGCGCCTTCTTTCGATTCAGCTTTTGCAGTCTTTCATATGTTTCGCCATTCTCCTGAGCAATTATCTTTCTCAGTTTCTTTGCGATTTATTTTTTCAGACGGAAAGACGCCTCCGCGGTCTTGCGGTATGTCAATCGGGTCCGGTGGATGCAGTCCATTTCCGTGTCCCCGACATAGAGATACTTGTCACCCGCGGATACGCACATGGGCCAGCCAAAGCGAGGCTCTTTTCCTTTCTTGGCTGTTTCATCCATGTTTCCGTATCGACCGGTTCGCGTGATAATGTTATTGTTCCGGTCTACAATGGTAACGTGATAGAGAAAGGCGTTGGGAATATAACAGCGGTCAAATGCATCCAGATCAAAGTTTCCCTGCTCGCAGTGGCAGTTGGCATTTTCCGTACACCGGAACAGACGCGGTGAAAAGCCCAGCCTGAACCAGTCCATATTTTTTATGGTGCATCCGAAATATCCGCCCGTTCCAAGTCCGATAATCATATCTCCCCCTTGATCACTGACAATGGTTCCACCGGATCCCTTCTTGACCTCCGGTATGTTCCTGTCCGGTTTCAGAATGCCGGTTTCAAGCGCTTTGCGTACTTCGGGGTGGGGCTTGAATTTCAGTACCGAACCGATAAAGTGTTCATAGTGCCACCGGGGCTCGGCATTCAGACCGATATTGCGGGGCAACCGACCACGAATTTCCGGCTGAAGCCGTTCCTTCCGACTTCGGGCAGTAACCCCCAGGTAAATACCTCCCTGAGAATCCACCCGGATCGTATGGGCATATCCGAGAATACTGCTGTGGATGATATGATGGGTTTCCATGCCTTTTTTGCCTTTACGGACTTTACCGGGATTACTTATGCGTACAACCGGTCGGCCAGTCACGTCCCACAGGCTGACGCCGTTGTGCACATCCAGAACCCCAATGATTCCACCCGGTGAAACGCAGAATGTAGACCAGTCACCGTTTCCGGATGGATAGAGATTGGTACGAATTACATGACTCTCGCGGTTCGGAAATTTGGCTTTTTTCCAGTCTGAGTCCATACGCTGCAAGCTGTTGCGGCTGATTCCGTAAAAATAACCCAGCGGACCGATGTGGGAAAAACAAATTGTACTTCTGCCCATCTTCCGCTCATGGAGCTTGACTCCGGTAAGTCCGTTGTATTCAGCAAGCGCTCCCTCAAACACATTGCTTCGAATATAGATTTTCTGGCTGTCGGGATCATGGAAAAACTCTCTCCACCCGGCCAGAGGGCGCTCCTGGGTAACAAACTTTTTATTCCACTCCTTGAGCGGATCTCCGTTGTTTACCAGCGCCTTTCCGGTATCCTGAATCTGAAATATCTCTGTGGGTCCCTGGGGTCCGCGCGGATCATATGTGGTCCACAGACGCGCCTTCTTTTTGCTGTCGTCAAGGGCCAGGAGTCCGCAGGCCGGGTGCATCAGTTTGACCTGGTATTCGGGGGATTCCGTCATGCCGTCAAATTTCATAATTGCACCTTTTTGGCCAGCACGGCACAGAGTGTATATGGCACCGGTTCGACGGCTGATCTTGGCCACCTGAACACCGGGCAGATGAAATTCGCTGATATATTTTCCGGCCGGACTGAACTTGACCACGCGGCTGTTTCCGCTGTCCGCCACGATCAGATTGCCGTCTTTGTCCACATCCACACTGGAGGGATAGTTCAGATGGGTCTTGCCGCCACCCTTTTTCATAATTTCTCCGATAAAGGGCTTGCGGTAGAACTGATTGGGTTCCATGCGCGGATCATCCCATTTCATCCGGTAGATCACGTGATGCGGCTCTCCGCCCCGGGGCGGCCAGAGATTCTGCCCGCGAAGCGCGGTTACATAAAAAGTCTTGCCGTCCGGTGAACAGGCGATCGACGCTGCTCCGCGAACTTCTTCCTGAACGATTACTGGACCGGCCATGTCCGCGGGTACGCTTCCGTCCACGCCCACACACAAAAGCCGCTTGGGCACCCGCAATTCCCGGTTTCCCTTGTTTATGAAGACCAAACGTCCGTCCGGCGTCACCACAGGCAGCTGCCAGGCCAGATCATAGTTCCAGGGAATGAACGAATGGCTCATCCCCTGATAAACCGTGGGAATCCAGGAACCGTCCTGAAGCTGAATCGGCATGGCACCACTCACATCCTCGGCTTTCTGCTGTCCGGGAAACGGATAGACCGTACGCACATACTTGCCGTTCCGGTCATAGGCGCTGATCCGGTGATACCGGAAATGCGGGCCCGGCGACCAGTCGTTAAACACATACAATGTTCCGTCCGGTCCGCAGACCAGTGCTCGGATACCACGCTGCTGGTAGGGAGTCCAGAGCAATCGTTGTTCGTAGGCAATATCCAACCCCAAATCCACACGGACCGTGTAGTCTGCCTTTGGCAGCTTTTGGCCCACATCATCGGTAAAGTCCCAGGTAAGTTTCTGTGACAGGGATCCGGCCTGAAAGGGCTCTGGGGCATTCTTTCCCAGCAGGCCGGATGCCAGGTGTCGGACAACCTTACCTTCGGAATTCAGAATGGAAACCGTGGCATCCACCAGCTCACTGACTTCGAATGAAATTGCGGCTGTTCCGTCAGCAACCTTGACTCTGGGTTTCTTCTTAAATTCAGCTTTGCGCTCGGGAAGTGGTGGCACATCAACTTTTTCAGGCGCTTTAGGAGTATACAGGGAAAGATTCAGATCAGCAAGACGCTTTCCCTTTTTTTCAAGATGTTTGGCCAGTTTTGCAGGAACCTGCGTGCCGGCCTGCAGATACAGCTGACCCCATTTGTCCGGCACATGAAGAACGGTATGGGAATTTGCCACCCAGGCCGTATCCCAGTTCTCAAATCCGGGCACTCCCCATCCAAAACGATTCACCCAGCGAGTCCGACAAAAATTTGCCCCCCACAGTTTGGGCAGTTTGTTATCTTTGAAGCCGAAATCCCGAAAAGCAATCCGGAACTCCACAGCCCAGTAGTCCTTACCGATTGCACCTTTCAGATCCAGGCTTTCGGGGCTCCATGTCTGATCCGACCGCCCCCTGTAATAATCAGTTCGCCCCTTGGCGTTGGCCAGAATATGAAAAAAGTTGGTGTAGTTTTCGTGATGCCCCGCATCAAAGAGGATTTCCACAACATCATTTTTCCACATCGCGGTCTTGGAACTGACGTTAATCTTACTGATCTCCTCTTCCTTGCAGACGGCCAGACAATACAAATATTCGTTGTCGGTGATGATCTTTACAATGGTTGGATTCTGGGTTTCCTTGCCCGGGACATCTTCCAGCAAATATCCCAGCATGGTTCCCGGCACTTCTTTCCAGGCCGGGTCATCCGGCTTACCATCAATGGTTGGAGGGGTGTCGGCTTTCGGCACCAGCATGGATTTTCGCCCGTAGAGCGCATTCAGTTCCTTTACCGATACTTCAAAACCGGGTTGCACGGTATCATCCTTTGTGATTTTGGTCTTGGGTTTGAGAACAGACGCTTTGATAAGCTTTTTCATGTTGTCCGGTTTTTTTCCTGCGCACGGCACAAAGAGTTTTCCAAAAAATGGTTTTCCGACCTTCAGAACCTGAACCGGATCCAGCGTTTTCAACGCAGAAAGGATTTCCTTCTTCTTGCGATCCTTACTGATGTCCAGGAGCTGGCGCCAGGCATGAATATACTTCTCATCCTTGCCTGCATTGTCGCCGCGGACTCTGATAAAATTAATATCTGCAACCGTTGACAAGCCTGAGAGCTCATCTTGAAACGGCAGTCGTATTTCCACGGTCCACCTCTCTACGTATCGCATGACACGAACATCCAACCCTTTCGGCTCCCATGTTTTGTCCCACCCCACGTCCTCCTGGCTGCGGGCGGCAGTAAAAGAGGCTCCGTAAGGCGTAGAGAGCACGAGAAAGTACCGGTTCCCCTTTTGGCGGCCTGTATCCAGAACCAAACCGATATAACTCCCCTTGAGAATGGAGTCGTCGTCTGCCTTCCTGCCCTTTCCTCCTGGATTCCTGCGAATCTCACGGCAGTTGAATGCCACGTACAGATTTTTCGAATCACACCCCACCTGAAACTCACTGCGGTCACGGGGAAGCCCGGGAATTCTCCGATCCACAAATGGCATGTAATGTGTTTTTACGTTGCGCCACGCCGGATCAATCAGGATCTCACCGTTGATCTCCGGTGCGGTTTCCATGTTTTGAGCTGCCGCTGCATACTCACCAAAAACTGTCTGCATTCCCCGGGTATTGACCTGCTGTGAGAAACAGAGTCCAGCAGACAGCAAAAGAAAACCAGCCATTCCAATCGTCCGAAAAAAAATATTCATCATTCCATCCCTGAAAAAAATTGTTGGTCACCAAATTGAGATTGTATTTTATAAAGGGTGTATACCTGTCTATTGCTGAATACGTTTAAACCATATAGAAATAATTACTTTGTATAGCTTTTAATCATGGCTTTGGCCATTGATGCGACGGACGTACTGGGATACTTCTGAATGAGTTTCCGGCATTGATTGACCAGGACATGGATCGCCTTGACATTTTTCTTCCGGAAATCGGCAGAGGACGGATCGCGGTTGCCGTTAACCGGCTCAAACCGGGCACTGTAGGCCTGTATCTGCTTCCACACATGCCGGGCGCTCTTTTCCGCTTTAACCCTGGGATCGCTTCTAAGCGCGTACATCTCCCTGGACGCCTTACTGCCGATCGGATCACCACGGAACATTTTTGCGATTTCATCGTACTTGAGGCAGGCATCCAGAGGATTTTCTTTTTTCAGTTCTTCGGCGGCTTTCATCAACTGTTCGGCATGCGGCTGGAGTATTTCAAAGAGCTTTTTGGCTTCCCCGGCGATCTCCGGGTTTTTATCCTTGATCCGAGTCCGAAGGGAACGCAATGTATATCCAAGCCGCTTGCTGTTTTCAATATTTGCAGCAAGGCTTTTTAGATGTTTGTATTCGCCGTCCGTTGCAACTCCCTCAAATCTCTTTCCAGCGGGTTTTCGCTCCAGCTGCAGCCGCCATCCGCGATTGGCGCCAGCGCCTTCGTATGCACCGGCAAAAATCCCTCTGCGCGGGTGTCCGTTAAAGTCTGTATTCCAGTCCGGAAACTCCCTGGCACTGGTGAACGACACCTTTGACCTGAGCTTTCCCGGCCGGGGATAAAGGTTCATGGTGCCGGGACCGCCGTTCGGACTGACCAGAAAAGATGACGCGGAATTAAAGGAAGAGGTGATGTTTCCGGATGCCCCTCCGGATTTGATGGGACTTCCCGCAAAGACCGCATTGCGAAAGACAAGCTGCTTGTACCGTTTATCTCCGTTGCGCACGCTAATACCCGTGCCTTTGGCGATCACGGTGTTGTGGAAGACTCGTATTTTCCTGACCACACCATTATGCTTATGGACACGAAACCCATCACCGGATGAATTAACCAGCACGTTATTGTAAAAGGCAATGTTTCCTTCACCCTGAAAGAGTGCTTCTCCAGAACAGTTCTCGTAAAAAAAGTTTCCGTAAATCAGGTACATGTCATCCGCTCCCTTTCCACTCGTGGGAAACGTGCCGACCAGCAGACAGGGACGCCTTCCATCCGACTTTCCCGGGGGTCTGCGAACATTGGAAAAGACATTGTGCCGGATAATGGTTTTGGCCCGGGCAGGCATGCCCGGAATGGAGGGACGGTTATTCTGGTGCTTGATCTGGACATTATAACCGATTGTATTCTTAAAGAGATTATTCTCAATAATCCCCCCCACAAAGGGGTTGGAACCGTCGGAATTGCCCAGGTACATACCGGTGCCCGCGTTTTCAATCACATTGTTCCGGATGGTCCAGTTCCAGACCGCGGATCCGGTTGTGCTGATAGCCACCGTGCTCTGGGCCGCAGCATGATTCTTCAGGATGCAGTTTTCAATGGTAATGTCATGGGAATTACCGTTACCATCAATCCCGAAGCAGCTGCCCATATTCTTTCCGTCAATGGTTATGCTGCTCAGGGTGAGAAACGAACACCCGTTGATTTCTACGGTATTGTGATTCCTGCGCGCCTCAAAGAGTGCGGGTCTGCCTCGAGGTATACCTGTAATGGTAATGGGTTTCCCGCTGTTTCCGTTCAAATTCTGCAACCGAAGCCCGCCCTTGTAGATACCGGGCTTGAGGATAAGCCGGTCTCCGGGTTTCAGACTCCGGAGCTTTCCTCCGTAATCTCCGGGCCCGGCCTGAATGTCTTTGGCAAACAGAGCGACTTCACAACCCGCCATAATCACAAGACCGAATAAAACCATCCGCAGTGATTCGGGTAGACATCTGACAGATATTCGACAGTCCATATTACCTGCTCCCTTTGAAATCAAGTGAAATTGATACGTATAGTGTACTCAGTCTCTAAAGCAAAATCAAGCACTTAAAATGATTGACATCTGCAATACATTCTGGTAAAACCATGCATTAAATCTTATTCTTTTGGAGTAGCCGTATGCTTTCCTTTGATGTGGAAAAAGTACCCTTCAGTGCAGGCGGATCATGGATGGCTTTTTCGGTTCTGGAGGAGTGCTGGGCTCCGGATGGAATCGTGGCGCTGTACATGCGCTCCCATCATGACAAGTTCCAGAATCTCTTCCGGATTATTCCCCTGGCAGACGGCCAGAAAGCAGACTGCCGCCTGAATGCATCACCATCATGTCTGCAGATTATCGGCCCGGATGATTCCGAGATCAACATCATCTTTGACGGTACGCGCACAGTACGATTCCGGGGAAAAGGCATGGCGCTCAGGCTGGAGTCCATCCCCAAAACCCAGGTCTACTCCCAGTGTCCCGGTCAGGTAACCTTCAACATGCGACCGGCACTGCGCCGCTATGAACTGAAACGCATCTGCGGCACCATACAAATCAATGAAGAAACCGAAGGGGCAGCAGCAACACTTCTTTCATCAGAAGAAAACAATGAGTGGGAAGTTGCCATTGACGAGTTCTGGAGTACCTGGCAGCCCCGGGACCGCGCCCCCTTTGACAGCGCCCGAAAACAAACAGCAGATGATTTCCAGAAATTTCTGAACTGCCTTCCGCCGTGCCCGGAGGAATTCGCGGCGGTCCGTGAACTGGCCGCCTATGTCAACTGGAGTGCCATTGTGGAACCCTGCGGTCTGATCAAAAGGCCGGCCATGCTCATGTCCAAGAACTGGATGTGCAATGTCTGGAGCTGGGACCACTGCTTCAATGCCATGGCCCTGGCAGCTGGCAACCCGGAACTGAGCCTGGACCAGTTCATGGTTGTTGCCGATCACCAGGATTCGTTCGGATGCTTTCCGGACGCCATCAATGACATCCATATTCACTACAATTTCTGTAAGCCTCCGGTGCATGGATGGACAGTCTCGGAAATGCTTGCCCGGTTCAGTCCTCCGGCAGATCCGGATACGGTCCGTGAACTGTACCGCATTCTAACCGCGCAGACCAACTGGTGGCTCACTCACCGCCGAGGCCAGGGACAGGAACTGCCGTACTATCTGAACGGAAACGACAGCGGCTGGGACAACAGCACACTCTTTGACCGCGGTGTACCGCTGATTTCGCCGGATCTCTCCGCACTGCTCGTCATACAAATGGACGTCTTGTCCGATCTTGCCGGTCAGCTCAACCTGGACAAAGATAAAAAGATGTGGAAGGAAAAGTCCGATTACATGTTTCAGGCAATGCTGGACGAACTATGGCGCAAGGATCACTTCACAGCCATGCTGGCGGCAGACAAAAGCGATGTACCATCCCAAAGCCTGATTCCCAATGTCACCATTCTGCTGGGCAAACGACTTCCGGAAGAGATTCAGACAGCGCTGACCGCCAACATCCAATGCTTTCTGACCGACTGGGGCCTGGCAACCGAACAACCACAGAGTGAGAAATACGAATCCGACGCATACTGGCGCGGCTCCATCTGGGCACCGCCAACCTATATGATTGTAACCGGCCTGGAAAAATGCGGTTTCACAGACCTGGCGACCGAGATATCAGAGAAATTCTGCCGCCTGTGCGCAACGAGCGGCTTTGCTGAAAACTTCAATGCCCTGACCGGGGCTCCCCAGTGGGATCCGGCATACACCTGGACATCCAGTATCTTTCTGCTGCTTGCAGAAAAACTGAATACAACACATTGAAAGGATCTGGTATGACGCAACCGAATATCCTCTTTATCCTTGCCGATGACCTGGGCTGGAACGACCTCAGCTCCACGGGAAGCACGTTTTACGAAAGCCCGAACATTGACCGCATCGCAGAACAGGGAATGCGTTTTTCTCAAGGGTATGCCAACTGCCAGGTCTGCAGCCCGTCCCGGGCAAGTATCCTGACCGGCAAATACACGCCACGTCACGGTATCACGGACTGGATCGGCGCCAGGACAGAAGAGGCCTGGCGGGAGCTGGGTCGACACAATGCGCTTCTGCCCCCGGAGTATGAACACCGGCTCAAACCCGATGAAATCACGTTTGCTCAGGCACTGCGCGATGCGGGTTACCGCACCTTCTTTGCCGGAAAATGGCATACGGGTGGTGAAGGCTCCCATCCCGAGGACTATGGATTTGAAATCAACAAGGGCGGATGGCATGCAGGCAGCCCCAAGGGCGGATACTTCGCCCCCCACGACAATCCCAAACTCGAACCCGGTCCGGACGGTGAATCGCTGCCGCTTCGCCTGGCACGGGAAACCTCTGAATTTATGGAGTCCAGCAAGGATCAGCCCTTCCTGGCCTATCTATCCTTTTACTCTGTGCATGCCCCTCTTCAGACCAGCCAGAACCGGTGGGAAAAATTTCGCAAAAAAGCATCTGCCATGACGCCGCCGGAAAACCGTTTCAAATTCGACGGCAGCCTGCCGGTCCGTCAGGTCCAGGACTGTCCAATTTATGCGGGCATGATTGAAGCCATGGACGATGCCGTGGGCGTTGTGCTGGAAGCCCTTGACCGGCTGAGACTGAACGACAACACCCTGGTCTGCTTTACCTCAGACAACGGAGGAGCCTCTTCCGGGGATGCCTACCAGACGTGCATGCTGCCGCTTCGCGGCGGCAAAGGGCGGCAATGGGAAGGCGGCATCCGGGAACCGCTCTTTTTCAGATGGCCCGGTGTTGTTGAACCGAACACCTCCTGTGATGTTCCGGTCCTGGGCATGGATCTCTATCCAACCTTTCTGGAAGCTGCCAGGGTTTCGATTCCGGACAAACAGTCCATTGACGGCAGAAGCGTGTGCAGCCTCCTGCGCGGTGAGAACGATCCGAATCTGACCGAACGCGACCTGTTCTGGCACTATCCCCATTACGGCAACCAGGGCGGAGATCCGTCTTCGATCATCCGAAACGGTCCATGGAAACTCATCCATTACTATGAAGACAGTCGGGACGAACTCTACAACCTGGAAGCCGATCCAGGTGAAACAACCGATATCAACGAAGAAAATCCGAACATAACCGATCAGCTCCGCAACCGACTCGCAGCGTGGCTGGAACAGACCAATGCACGCATTCCGATTCCGGACCCGGAACATGATCCTGAAGCAGAAGAGGCACGCATGCAGAATCTGCGCACCGAATTCATGGCCGGTCTGGAAACACAGCACGCCGAATACCTGAACCCGGACTGGAAACCCAATGACGACTGGTGGGGCAGTCAGGTAGTGAAAGACTGAGATGAGCGAACTGCGCATTGAACATCCCGTTTATTCTGCCGCAGATACGGACCCGAAAAACCCGCTGCCTCCCCTGGTTCGAATCCATGAGCTGAATCTACTGGAAGATACAACCGGCATTCCGCCTGAAATGGCCGCAAACATGTCCCGCGGCCATATACGGAATATCCTGCCGTATACCTTTCAGGACGGATACATCCGTGAACTGAAATCTCGCCCTTTTCGCACTGCAATTCTGGAAAATGATGTCCTCCGGGCAGAATTTCTTCTTGAAATGGGCGGCCGCCTCTGGTCCCTGATTCACAAATCTTCGGGGCGCGAACTGCTGAAGAAGAATCCCGTAATTCAGCTGGCCAATCTGGCGGTACGAAACGCCTGGTTCAGCGGAGGCGTTGAATGGAATGCAGGTATCAAGGGACACTCCGTCTTTACCTGCTCGCCGATCTTTGCCGGACGAATCGAACGGGCGGACGGAACCCCCATTCTGCGCATGTACGAATGGGAGCGAAAGCGCGGCACTGTGTTTCAGATTGACACCTTTCTTCCGGACGGTTCGCAGGTGCTCTTTGTTCATATTCGATTAATCAATCCGCAGGAGCATCCGGTTCCCGCCTACTGGTGGTCAAACATGACCGTTGCCCAAACCCCTGACATCCGGGTCATCACCCCCGCGGAGTATGCGTATACATTCAGTTACTCCAAGAACCGGCTGGACCATATTCCCTTGCCGGAGACCAGCGGCAGAGACATGACCCGTCCGTACACGGCCCGCCACGCTTCGGATTGCTTTTACGATGTACCGAAAATGGATCAGCCATGGATCTGCGCACTGGATCAGGACGGAACCGGCCTGATCCAGACCTCCACCAGCCGGCTGAACGGCAGAAAACTCTTTGTCTGGGGAACCAACCCGGGAGGTCAGAAGTGGCAGGGATTTCTTTCCAAAGCCGGCCAGGCCTACACAGAAATCCAGGCCGGACTGGCAACCACCCAGGTGGAATACCTTGAAATGCCCCCGCAATCCGAGTGGACCTGGCTGGAAACATACGGCCTGCTCCAAACCGATCCGTCTGCAGTACACGGTGCCGCTTGGAAAGACGCACAGAATTCGGTTGCCGGTTCGCTGAAAACACTGATCCCGATTTCTGCGCTTAAAGCGGAATACCAGACCGCTCAGCAAAATGCTCAAAATCCGCTTAAAGAACTCATACAACAGGGATCAGGCTGGGGCGCACTCGAACAGATTCGCAGAGAGAAACAGGGTAAAACCGCCTTCTGTACAACAGAAATGATTTTCCCACCGGACTCCATAGGGCCGGAACAGCACCCCTGGAAACAGCTTCTTGTAACCGGTGTTTTTCCAGACACGGAAACACCAGCCGGTTTTATGGTACAGCCGGAATGGCACCAGCTGCTGGAAGCAAGCGTTTCCCAGGGCTCGGACATGAACTGGAGTGCCTGGAACCACCTTGGCATCATGCGATTCAATGCCGGAGATCTGGATGGCGCTCAGACCGCATGGAAACACTCTCTGAAGAAGAAAGAAACCTTTTCCGTCCTCCGCAACCTGGCGGTGCTGGCTGTATCAAAGAACCAACCGCAGGAGGCCTGCACCCTGATCAAAAAAGCCCTGCACCTCCATCCCGGACTGAGGCCCCTGGCCATTGAATGCGGCCAAATGTTGATTGAGCACGACCGGGCGCAGGACTGGCTTGATCTGGTACCGATTCTTCCAGACGCCTTGAGATCAGACGGTCGGATCCAACTGCTTTCTGCCAGGGCAGCACTGGACTCAGGTGACCTTGACACCGCATCCGCGATTCTCAAGCAACAGCCAGTCATCGCGGATCTTCGCGAAGGAGAAACCACGCTCTCTGACCTGTGGATCGAACTTCACGCAAAGCAGATCAGCATTGCAGAAAACATACCAATCGATAATAACCTCAGAAATCGGGCACTTGAGGAATTTCCCATACCGCAGGAGATGGACTTTCGAATGAATATATACAAGGAGAAACCCAGACAATGAAGCAATACGACAAAAATATGATCATCAAAGAACCGGAAAAAGGAATAGTCTGGCTGGATGCCTCTGCACTGACCATTGAAGGCAGGGGCTGGGATGACACGGAGCACGTCTACCACCGCCTGCCGGCCAGGGCAAAAGAAACCGTACAGGAGGTCATCTGGAATATCAGCAAATGCCCTGCCGGCATAACCATCCGCTTTGTGACCGGCTCTCCGAGCCTGGAAGTCCGATGGGACGGGTTCCATGCCATGGACCACATGCCGGCAACCGGAGTGAGCGGACTCGACCTGTATGTTCGACATGAGAACAAATGGAAATGGCTGGCAGTGGGAAGGCCATCGGGAGAGATCAATCAAGCAGAACTCTTTTGCGACCTGCCGCAGGAACCCAGGGAATTCATGCTCTACCTGCCGCTTTACCGCCGGATCAACCAGATTCAGCTGGGCATCCCCGAAGGCGAGTCCATCCATCCGGCAGCAGTGCGTAAGGCTGCCCCGGTTGTCTTTTACGGTACATCCATCACCCAGGGCGGATGCGCGTCCCGACCCGGCATGAATTACACCGCAATTCTGGGCCGATGGCTCAACCGGCCGGTCATCAACCTGGGCTTTTCCGGAAACGGTAAAATGCAGCCCGAGGTCATGGACCTGCTTGCTGAACTCTCACCTGCTGCGTTTGTAATTAACTGCATGCCCAATATGCAGGAAGCCGAAATCAAAGAGCGCGAGGAAGACGGACTCCGAAAACTCTGCACAGCACATCCGCAGACCCCGATCCTGGTCATAGACAACCTGCTCTATTGCGACGCGTATCTAAAGGCCTCCCGAATGCAGCGCGTCACATTCTCCAACCAGACTCAAGCCGCCATTCTTCAGAAACTCAAAGAGGAAGGAATGACCAACATCTGTCATATTCCGAACAATGATCTGATCGGGACCGATGGTGAGGCCACAGTAGACGGTACTCATTTCACAGATCTGGGATACATGCGATTTGCACAGGTCGTCTTTCCAATGCTCAAAAAAGCAGTCGAAACAGCCTCACCACCAGAACCGGCAAACGCCGGAAAAGAGTCCGTGGCTGTACTCGGTGCTTCGCCCAAACCTCAACGATACGCAAACATTGTGATCCGGGAGTTGATCGATGCCGGACATCATGTCGTTCCGATCAATCCCGGGTATGATGAAATCCTTGGTATACCGTGCAGAAAAAATTTGAAAGAGATTACAGAATCGCTGGATACAATTACGGTTTACCTGGGTCCCAAACGCTCTACCCCGCTGATTCCGGAAATCCTGGATGCAAAACCCGCACGCATAATTCTCAATCCAGGCGCGGAGAATCCAGACCTGCAAAAACAGGCCACAAACCAGGGAATCGACGTGCTGAACGCCTGCTCAATCGTCATGCTCAAGACCGGTCAGTTTTAATGGAAAGAATTTAACCACGAAAGAGAAATCACATAAACCTGTCAGGTAAAATGAATCTTCGAAAATCGTTGCGGATATAGTACTCGCCATTCGTAAATGTTATTCTATCTTCTCTTGCGTCACCTGCGTCTATTGCGTTTCATTCATTCTTTTCGTATCCCTGCAATTACCATGTACATTCTATCCAATCTCTCTGCTCCTGCGTTTATTCTGAACAATGGGAACGCTAAAGACGCAGGGACGCTATTGAGACCTGTCGCAACCAGTCACTGTCCAGTACGTCCAGTCAATCCAGAAACCAAAAACAACAATG